>CALCEB010000048.1 GCA_937900045.1 uncultured Acidobacteriota bacterium | reverse complement strand
TCCTCCCAAGCAGTTCCACAGGAAATCCCGCCTGCAACAGAAAGGAAGATCCGTCTGAAGGCTATGTGCCCTATCCTGAATGAGAGGAACTCCGCGACCGCATCCTCCAGGGCATCGCGGAAATTAATGCCTGCCCGGTCGTCCATCGTTAGAAGAAATTCGAGGGGCTCACGGCCCTTACTCAATAGCCAAAAGTCGGAGCACGGGGACCCTACAAGAAAAGAAATTCAAACTGCACCACTACCGATTGCCAGGTTACCTTGACAAGCGGCTCGTGCTTCCCTATCATCTTACAAAGGGGAACAGTAAACTTGTTCAGCGGTGACTTTGCGGAAATCGGGTTCATTGTCTTTATTGCGTTCTTGCTTTTCGGTCCCAAGAAGCTCCCCGAAATTGCCAGAGTGCTCGGTAAAGGTCTGGGAGAGTTGCGCCGCGCTTCCTACGATCTGAGGAGTTCTTTGGAAGAGGAAATTCGCAACATGGACCAGCAAAACGAAGAAAAGCCCGAGGCCACCCCAACCTATGTCTACGACCATCCAGAACCTTCCCGCGAAGAATCCGAACCCTGATCCTGAAGAAGAACCGCTGAGCGGAAGGCAGATGTCGTTCTTCGAGCACCTCGAAGAACTCCGTCAGCGCCTGCTGCGGGCCATTGTTTCGGTCTTCGTCGGCTTTGGGATTTGTTTTTACTTCCGTGACGCCATTTATGGCTACATGGCCAAGCCGCTCACGGATACCCTCCGCAGCCTGCACCTGACGGACAGGCTGGTGTACACCAACCCCACCGATCCATTTAACCTTTACATCAAGCTTTCCGTGATCGGAGGGATCTTTATCGCATCACCCTACATCCTTCTGCAGCTCTGGCTGTTTATCTCGCCCGGGCTTTACCGCAATGAGAAGAAATACGTCTGGCCGTTTGTGTCACTCACCAGCTCATTGTTCATCGCCGGCGGGTTTTTTGCTTACAAGCTGGCATTTCCCGCCGCCCTGCGCTTTCTTGTGGAATTCGGCCATCAGTTCACGCCGATGATCACGATTAATGAGTATTGGGGTCTGGCCACCACTTTGATCCTGGGTGTGGGCGTGGTGTTCGAAATGCCGGTTTTGATCCTGTTGCTTTCGCTTTTTGGAATTGTCACTCCCAAGTTTCTGCTCAAGCATTTCCGCTATGCGGTGCTGGGAACCGCCATTATCGCGGCAGCGCTGGCGCCCACGCCTGACATTACCCAGCTCTTCATTTTTTGGATTCCGATGGTGGGACTTTACGTGCTGAGCATTGGCCTTTCCTGGTTGGTGTGGCGTCGCAAGAATAGGCGCCAGAAATTAGCCCAGCCTTAAGTCCGGCTGAAATCTTTCCCAAGGAAACCCGTCCCCGGTGCTGCTGACATCGAAGAAGATCTTCCTGATTGCTGTCCTGACGCTTGTTTGCGTGGGGCTTCTTGCGCCGGGCACATTGGCAGGGCGGGCGCCTTTGCCGCCGGCGGTACCATTCAATGGGAATCGCGCCTTCCAGGACCTGAAGCATCTTGTCGCCTTTGGTCCGCGCCCGGCGGGATCTGCGGCGCTTGCCAAATCCCGGCAATGGATCATTCAACAACTGAAAGATTCGGGGTGCGAAGTGGAGCAGGACGCCTTTACCGCCTCCACGCCAGACGGCGAAATCCCGATGGTCAATCTGATTGCGAAGATTCCCGGAAGCCGTCCGGCGGTGGTGATGATTGCGGGCCACTACGATACGAAACGATTTGCGGACTTCAAATTCGTCGGAGCTAATGATGGAGCTTCCAGTGCCGCGTTTCTCTTGGAGACCGCGCGCCAATTGTGCCGCCGGGAGAGTGCGGTGACCTACTGGCTGGTTTTCTTTGACGGCGAAGAAGCAGTCCAACACTGGACGGACACGGACAGCGTTTACGGCAGCCGCCACCTGGAAGCGAAGTTGGCGGCAGACGGCGAGTTAAGCCGGATCAAGGCTATGATCCTGGTGGATATGATTGGCGACGCCCACCTGGATATTCGTCGTGATATGGCCTCCACGCCTTGGCTCACTCATCTG
Source organism: uncultured Acidobacteriota bacterium (assembly GCA_937900045.1). Lineage (GTDB taxonomy): Bacteria > Acidobacteriota > Terriglobia > UBA7540 > UBA7540 > CALCEB01. The sequence goes on along the minus strand of CALCEB010000048.1, from coordinate 4,155 downwards.
GTTTTCGATACGGCGGACCGGCTGGGCTACTCCCGATATTTCCTAAACCAAAAGACGGCGATTGCAGATGATCACATCCCGTTCGTAAATGCCGGTGTTTCCGCCGTGGACATCATCGATCTGGATTATGGTCCCAATGATGGTCCCAATGGCAGATACTGGCACACCGCCCAAGACACGGTCGCGCATTGCAGCCCCGCCAGCCTCACCATCGTGGGCCGTGTGGTGATGGAAACCCTCCGCGAGCTTGAACAATCGCCGCGCCTTCAATGAAGATGGGATTCGAAGCTTCTTCGACAACCTTCCTGTCCCAGGGCTCCCGACGGCTTATCCCACGACTCTTCTTCTGCCGCGAAGATTTCTCATGCGGCGCTTGTGGTTAAGGACTCACAGACGCTTGCCGGGCGGCCACCCTCTCATTCTCGGAGCCCGTCGCTTGTCATCCTGAGCGTTCACAGCCTTGCGGCTGCCCAAAATTGTCAGAAACTCGACGCGTCGCCAGAGGAGAGCTAATGCTGAATCTAAATGACTTACGCGTCGAGTTACTGCAGAGCGAAGCGAAGGATCGCGGTATTTCCGCTCAGAGTAAACTTCGCGAAGGGTCTCCAGTTCGCTGCCGGGGAAGAGATCAAATACAGTGATCCTTCGCTTCGCTCAGGATGACAGCGAGGCGCTCCGAATGACAGCACGGGAGGATTGGCTGAAACTCCCAGACTCCGGAGATGTAGGAACTCCCGGCGCCGCTCGGAGCTTGCCCTGGCAAGGAGCGGCGAAATCAGCCGGTCACAGACCGGCGCTACAGAACCAAGCACCGCCGACTTAGGACCGTGTGTCTAGCAGTAACCGGACTGCACTACCACCCGGCTTCCGGGTAGTCGCGCAGTTTGTTCGCTCCACTACCGGCTTTCGTCCTTCCACCGCGTGCTTTCGCGGCTATGATAATCTATCCAACCTGGGTGTTCTCTCCATGAATCGGGATATTACAGCGCTTTGCGGCTCAACTTTCGATCTGGTGGTGATCGGTGGTGGGATCAACGGAGCCGCCACGGCGCGGGAAGCGGCGCTTCGTGGGATGAAAGTGGCTTTGGTGGAGGCTCAGGACTTCGCCAGCGGCACATCCAGCCGGTCTTCCAAGCTCATTCACGGCGGCCTGCGTTATCTCGAGCAGCGCGATTTCAAGTTGGTCCGCGAGTCCCGCTTGGAGCGGCGGCTGCTTCTGAAGCTTGCTCCGCACTTGGCTCAGCCTCTTCCTTTTCTGCTACCCATTTATCAGGAAGATCCGTACTCACGCTTCAAGATTGGGTTGGGTCTTTCGATCTATGACTTGCTCGGCAACCTGGGACCTTCCGACCGCCACCGAATGCTCTCTGCCAAGGAAACCTTGCGAAGCATCCCGCGGTTGCGGGGCGAGGGCCTGGTGGCCGGCGCCGTCTATTACGATTCGGAAACCGATGACGCCCGTCTCTGCCTGGAAAACATCCTGGATGCAACCGCCCACGGCGCCATTGCTGCTAACTACATTTCTATAGAAAGGCTTGCCTTGGCAAATGCGACGGGACGCCCGTCGATTGTGTCCGCGGAAGTCAGGGATCAGATTTCCGGCCGAAGTTTCGAAATCTCCAGCCGCTTCTGGGTGAACGCCACCGGTCCTTGGGTTGACCGCTTCCGCGCCCACATACCCGGTTATGACGGCACGCGGACAATCCGGCTGACCAAGGGAACCCACGTGGTGCTACCTTCGATCTCAGACGGCTATGCGTTATTTGCCGCCATCCTGCCCGGTGATCGCATCTTTGTCATGATGCCGTGGCGGGGCTATTCACTGCTCGGTACCACTGACACGGATTTTGAAGGCGACCCGGCTACCGTCCAACCGGACTCGGAGGATGTGGACTATCTGCTTCGCGCCGTCAATCGCGTCCTCGGCGAGCCGGTGAAGCCGGAAAGCGTCATCGGGGCCTTCGCCGGGTTGCGGGCGCTTGCCATGCAGCCTGGCCGCGGCCCGTCTGAAAATACCCGGGAGTACCGGTTCCATGAGGACCCCTGGGCCCCCAATCTGGTCTCGATCTGCGGCGGCAAACTGACCACGGCGCGCGCGCTGGGAGAAAAGCTGGTGGACGCGATTGCGGCCCGCTTAAACACAAGGCCGGCTTTGTCTCCCCATCATGACTCCAACTCGCGCCTGGATCGGCACCCCCAGAAGATCATCGCCACCCATCCTTCACGCTGCGCTCCGCTGCCGGGCGGAAGCACGGGGCCATGGGAAACGTTTGTCAAGGCTGCTGAGGCAGAAGCCAGGCGCGAATTTCCCATTCCCGCTGAAGTTGCAGAGCGCATCGTCCGGACCTATGGCAGCCGGTGGCGGGAGGTTCTCACCCCCATCTGCCAACATAAGCAACTCGCCGAATTGCTGCCCGGCTCGCCCTCATTGCTCGCGGCGGAAGTTGAGTTCTCCATCCAAAAGGAAATGGCGATCCGTATTGAGGATTTTCTGCTTCGCCGCTCTGGATTGAGCTGGTCTTCATGCAATCTGAGCGAGTCCGTCCCGGCAGTCGCCGCGATCTTTGCCGAACATTTTGGATGGACAGCAGAGGAACGTGAATCAGCTACCTCGCGCTTTCTGAATGATGCCGCCGCGTTGCGGTTCAAGTCTGCAAAGCCTGGTCATGCCGCTCAGCCCTCTCCTGTCTCGCCGCCCACCCCAAGCTTGCAGACGCCGTCTCCAGCCGTTACGGAAAAATTAATGTGAAGATCTCAATTATGGCAGCGGCCGGCTGAAGCGGCGTGTCACGGCCGCCCAAAGGATGGCATTTGGGCCGTAGCGATTGCCTGGCAGAGCCTGCGCAGGTAGAATGCCTGTATCCGTAGCGCGAACCCATCCCCCACAGCGTTGCGGGAATGCTGATGAATGGAAGGAAGGCGCCACAAAGAATAAGCCCCCCGGCCATATTCGGCGACCGGGGGGCCCCACGAGAAGGAGGTACTTCCCGGCTCGGGCCGCAACGCGAAGATTGGGGGCAAGAGCTTCCAGATGCGGTTCCGGTAGTTGCCGGGATATGAACCCATTGTCAAACCCGGATGAGGACAAGTCCAATTGAAAATATTTATGCGAAGGATTAAGGCTTTGCTAAGCGCTCACCAGAGTGTCATCCTGAAAGGGCGAAGAATCGCAAGGCCAGAGAAATGGGAATAGAAACGAGAGACAAGGGTGTCCCGGAAAAGCGCTGCTGAAGGGACATATTCATGGCTACTGAAACATCTTCCGAGCAAATCTTCGAACGCCTGGCCGCGCAGGACGAGACTGCCCTCGCCGAACTTTACGATGACTTGGCCCCCCCGTTGCTAGGGTTGATCCTTCGAATCCTTGACACACGGGAAGAGGCAGAGGAAGTGCTACAATCAGTCTTCTTGAAGGTATGGCGCGAAGCCGCGGGAGGACTTCCATTCCCGGCGAGCGTGACCGCTTACCTGACCCAAATGGCGCGGGATACCGCGATCCGACGCTGCCACGCCTCGAAACCGGGCGCCAAGCCATCCGCCGGCGCGGACCGCCTCCCTTTGGACTTGCGCTGGTTACCGTCCTCCGCACAAGTGACCCTCACGGAAAGCCGGAAGGAGCTTCTTTACAAGCTTCTCCGCAATCTACCGGAGCCCCAACGCGAGGTCATTGACCGCGTGGTTTTTGAAGGCTTGACCGAACAGGAAATTGCCATTTTCCGCGCCGCCCCGCTGGGCCGCGCCCAGGACGAACTACGCGCCGGACTGGCCTTTCTACGGCAACGGCTTTTGACATTGGTGGGCACATGGACTGCAGGAATCTGAGCGGGGCCTACGAGCTTTACCTTTTGGGCGGCCTCACCCGTGAGGATGCCGCGCACATTAAGGACCATCTGGGACGCGGTTGCTCCTGTTGTCAAGCTCAGCTTCGCGAAGCCGCACTCACCATCTACTTCTTGTGCCGCACCCCGCCGCCCGCACGACCCACTCCGAAAACGAAGAATGCTCTGATGCGCCGCCTCAAGGAAAGGCCAAAACATTGAGATCCCTCGTCTGCTCCGGCGGACGTTCCATCCCGGTCCGGTGGCCGCATCGCCCTGATGTCCTTCGTGTCTCGAGAAAATCAGGCAAAAGAACCCATTAAAATCCATTGACAGA
>CALCEB010000047.1 GCA_937900045.1 uncultured Acidobacteriota bacterium | reverse complement strand
CAAACTCGAAGTCTGCAATATGGGTGCGGTCATAGTCAAATCCGAACTTGGCATTTTGGCATCTCAATCCGCGATGTTTTGACAAGCATCAACAAATGCAAGATAATGCATGGTTTAGTCCGCGCAGGATAGCTTCGCTTCTTGCTCCATCACCGGGGAGCGAGGCCTGTTCGGCGAACTGGGGCGGCGTGGGCTCATAACGCCGGGAAATACGCCCTAATTTTCTTGCCTTTTGTTTGCCAGAAATCCTATATTCGCACCAAGCATGGTTCAATAGAATACAACAGGGATGGATATTTGGCGAAGCCCGCACAACCCCGGATCTTTGCAACTGTCGCAGCGCCCAGCCTGAATGCCATGGAGTCGATCGCCGCGAGGGTGGGCGGATCGCAGGTGGGTTTTGAGTTCCGCCTGGACTATCTCCAAGACTTCGCGGAGATGGAGTTGCGGCTTCATCAAATCTTCTTGCGGTTGCGCTCACCTTATACCATTGCCACCTGCCGGCGAGTGGAGGCTGGCGGGCAATTTCCTGGCGCCGTCGAGGAGCAGGCCAACATCCTTGCCGCGGCAGTTCGGGCTGGCTGCGCTTGGGTGGATATTGAAATTGAATCCATTAGCCAGGCGGGGCCGGAATTGCTTCGCCGGTTCGGCGGCGCCAAAATAGTGGTGTCGGTCCATGATTTTAAGAAGCTCCCCCCTCTCGGAGAAACCTACCGGCGACTTTCAAAGCTTCCCGCTCACGCTGTGAAGATTGCCGGCCTCGCGCGCAGCCTTTCGGATAACTTAAAAGTCCGCCAATTCCTCAAGAGCCATCGCACAGCGTCCCACCGGGCCGTTGTGATCGCGCTCGGCGCATCCGGACTGCCCTCCCGCCTTCTGGGATTGAATTGGGGCAGCGCCTGGACCTTTGCCTCAGCCAGCCCGCATTTTTCTGCGGCGCCGGGCCAGCTTCCAGCAGAAGTCTTGCGGTCAGTTTATCGCGTGGAGAGCGTCGACCATCGCACCCAGCTTTATGGCGTGGTGGGCACAAGGGCTTCCACCTCCCTATCTCCAGCCATGCAAAATGCTGCTTTTCATGCTAAGCGGGTGAATGCCATCTACCTTCCTTGTGAGACGCCTCGGCTCAGCGATTTTCTGGGCTTTGCCCGCAAACTGGGCTTTGCAGGTTTCAGCGTCACCATGCCATTTAAGCGGGCCATCATCCGCGAGCTTGATTGGGTGGAACCAATGGCCGCGCAGATTGGCTCCTGCAATACCGTAGCCGTCCAGCGCGGGAAATGGACAGGATGGAATACGGATGCTGCGGCGGTTGTTGAAGTTCTGACCAAGCGTTTGCGGCTTGCCGGTAGCCGGGCGCTAATTCTGGGCGCGGGTGGCGCGGCCCGCGCTGCGGCGTTTGCTCTACGTGGCGAAGGCGCGATGGTATTTATTGCCGCCCGCCGGGAAGTGGCCGCCCGCCGGCTTGCTTCTTCCGTCTCTGCGCAGGTCGTCCCGTGGGATAGCGCGGACGGCCTGGATGTGGATACGGTGATTAATGCCACCCCCATCGGCATGTCGCCTAATGTGGAAGGATTGCCGGTCGACCTCGCCCGGCTCCGAACTCGAGTGGTGTTTGACATGGTCTACTTTCCGCTCGAGACGCGGTTCCTTGCCGAGGCCCGTGGGCGGGGCTTGACGACGATTTCCGGCCTGGAAATGCTGGTCGCGCAAGGCGCTCGCCAGTTTGAGATCTGGACCGGACAATCTGCCCCGCGCGCCCTCATGGAACAGGCGGTTCGCCAAGGCTTTGGTATTGTTGAGAACGATTGAACTCAGTAGTTATGAGAAGGCGAAACCGGATTCAACCCGGCGTAGACATCTTGGCTGGCTCTGCTGCAAACGATTTACCCATGCATTCTCCGCCGCTCACCTTTTCGCAATTTCGTAAGCTTGCCACGCAGGGTAATGTGGTGCCTGTCTACCGCAGTATTGTTGCCGATCTGCTAAGTCCCGTTTCCGCTTTCCTCAAGCTTGCCGCTCCAGCCGGAAGCATCTTCAAGCCCTCCCGCCGCCTTTCGCCACATCAGTTTCTTCTTGAAAGCGTCGAAGGGGGCGAGCATGTCGGGCGTTATACCTTCTTTGGAGTCGATCCATTCCAGGTGGTTTCCTGCCGGGGCGAGCAGATCACATTGGCCCGGGGTGGCGAACGCCTGGAAGAGTCGGGGAATATCTTCCCATTCCTCCGGGAGGTTGGTAATCGATTTCACCCCGTCAAAGTTGCGGGGCTACCGCCATTTTCAGCGGGCGCGGTCGGGTATCTTTCCTATGAAGCCGTCCGCATGATTGAGCGCCTTCCGCCCCGCGTCCAACCGGACGTCGATCTCGACGATGCCCTGTTCATGTATTTCACGAGCCTCGTGGCGTTCGACCACGTCCAACACCGCCTTTATCTCATGGCGAATGTCCTGACCGATGAAAGCGCCGGAACGCTCCGGCAAAAATATGATGATGCTCTCCGCCGCCTGGACCAGATGGAAGAAGCCTTGCGCCGCCCGCTGCGGCTGCCACGGATTACGCTGCCCCGTGGCCCTCTGCGATTTCGGGCCAATATGACCCCGGCCCGTTATGAAGAAATGGTGGAGCAAGGTAAGGAATACATCCGGGCTGGCGACGTGTTTCAGGTGGTCCTTTCCCAACGGCTCACGGTCCCGCAAAGAGTCCCGCCCTTTGAGGTTTACCGCGCGCTGCGCGTGGTGAATCCGTCGCCCTACCTCTATTTCCTGCGAATGGGCGATTCCACCGTCCTCGGTTCCTCGCCGGAAATGCTGGTGAAGGTTTCCGGACGGACGGTGGAATACCGGCCCATTGCCGGCACGCGGCCGCGGGGCCTCACCGAAGAAGAAGACCGGCGGTTGGAAGAGGAATTGAAATCCGACGAAAAGGAACGCGCCGAACACATCATGCTGGTCGATCTGGGCCGGAATGATATTGGCAGGGTGTGCGAGTTCAATTCAGTCCGCCCTAAAGAAGTGATGTTTGTCGAGCGGTATTCCCACGTCATGCACCTGGTCTCATCAATTCAAGGTACTTTGCGAGCGGGAGAAGATAGCTACTCCGCTCTCGCGGCCTGTTTTCCGGCCGGTACCCTGACGGGCGCGCCCAAAGTGCGCGCCATGGAGATCATCGATGAGCTTGAGCCCACGCGCCGCGGCGTCTACGGCGGCTCGGTCCTTTATCTCGATTTCTCCGGGAATCTGAATGCCTGCATCGTAATCCGCACGGTCTTGGTGAAAGGGGATAAAGCCTACCTCCAGGCCGGAGCCGGCATTGTGGCGGATTCCGTTCCTGCCCTTGAGCACCAGGAGTGCATGAACAAGGCCCGCGCCGTCCTCAAAGCTTTTGAGATGGCGGAAAAGGGCCTGTAACTTGGCAGCACAAAATAATACTGCTAACCGGCCACGGCGGGGGTAGCCACGACGAATGGCTTTTCCAATTCGTCGGGGGCCTTGATTGCGCCAAAAGCCCACGGCGAGGGAGTACTCTCGCCGTGGCTACCACTGCCATCCATATCGAGTTTTTCCACGGATAATTGTAGTCATCAATGACCGTGGCCTACTTGGCCTCGCCGGTTTCCTACCAATCTTTTCGTTCCAATCCAGACACGGCATTGAATTGGCAATTGCCGGCAGTGTACAAACATATTTACAATCAACGGGAAGAGCTATGAAAAAAGAATACGAATTCCGCAAGGGCAAACGCGGCGCTGTGGTGACCTTGCCCAAGGGCAAGACCCGTATTACGATCCGCCTGGATGATGACATCCTTGCATGGTTCCGGACGCAGGTTGAGGACGCCGGCGGTGGAAACTACCAGACACTAATCAATGACTGTTTGCGGGAGGCGATGCGGCGTGCCCGGGAGCCCTTGGAAGACACCCTGCGGAGGGTAATCCGGGAAGAGATTCGCAGAACGTGTTGATCGTCAGGCAGCACAGGTCTCTTGCCGGCTATTTGAGCGCCAAAACGCACCACTGCCTCCGCCATTGCACGAATCAACCGCTTGCGTTACGATTGAGTCGGAATGGCGCAGGAAATTGCAACCCGCAGCAGCGGCAGAGCTTCGCTTTGCGGTCTCCGGACCAGGCAACTTCGGAATGACCGGCTGAAGAAGCCGGTTCCCGGTCTCTTGTTGGCCCTGAGCTTGTGCGTGGTGTCCGGTTGGGTCCATGGCAGCACGCCTCCCAAGGCGTTGCCCCAGGACCTTGCTGGCCACGCCGTGAATCCGCTTGTGGCCAGAGGCTCGCCCGCCACCGTTCTCGTCTTTATCCGTACCGATTGCCCTATCTCCAACCGCTACGCGCCGGAAATCCAACGCATCGAGGGGGAATTCGCCCCGCATGGAGTGGTTTTCTGGCTTGTCGATCCGGACCCAAAGGAGTCGTCAGCAGTCATTCGCCAGTATCTCAGGCAATACGGCTATGAAGACGCCACGCACGTGCTCCGCGACCCTACGCATGTTTTGATTGGCAAGACCGGAGTGCAAGTGACACCCGAGGTGGCGGTGTTTTCGGATTCGGGCCAAATGCTCTATCGTGGGCGCATCGACAACTGGTATGTCCGGCTCGGCCGATACCGTCCCCGTCCTACCACCCACGATCTGGAAGCCGCGCTCGCCGCGATTCTCGCCGGGAAACCGGTCCCCCGGAAAACCACCCCGGCATTGGGCTGCTTCATCGCTGACATGCAATGAAACGAGGATGGAAAAGTACATCCCGGCTTGCTGCATTGGCTTGTTCTGCGGTGGTCTTGCTGCCTCAGATGGGAAGAGTCCTCGCTGGAAGCTAATTTAATTCACGACTTCAGTGCCACAGCAAGCCACAGCCCGATGGTTATCCCACCTCCGAGCAGTCCGACAAGCGCCCACTTACTTTTGACCCATGGCCAAGGGGCCCATCGGCGCAACGCCAACCAGACCAAACCCGGTAGGATAACATCTAACACTCCCAACAGTATCGTCCAATCCAAGCCCGTCAGGTACAAACTATAGCCAACGGCACAGAGGAAGAGGAACCCGGTGGGCACTCTCACGGTGAGGGCCAGTAGCGGTCCGGTATGGTCAAGGCGGTAGCCAGCACTATGAACGTGAGCCAAATACCGACCATCTCCTTCGATCGAACGCCTCGACTGGCTACCGCATACGTTGGCACAACGACCGCGGCCCGGGCCGCTACCGGCGCCACCAACCTCAACCCACGGGTCTCCACTTCAACCCCTTCGAGCGGCACTCTTCGTAAAGATTTTCACTTAGTTCCGATCTACGCCCTTGCCATGCAGTTTAGGCTCGCCCGAGCGTAGGACCCGTTAAGATGCTTTCAACTCTACACCGCTCTGGAGGGCACCCACGGCCGCGGACTTAACGGCCGGTCCAGCAGGGAGTGCGCTTTTCGAGAAATGCCGAAATACCCTCCTGCCGGTCGGCCAGCTTTGATTATTCGCGAACTTCCCTTTAAGAGACCGTCCCTTGCCTCCAGGACTTTTACCATTCTACTCCAAAGTGGACGAACCCGGAATGTTCACCAACTACCGGTAGGGCCTCTGACTGAATTTGCGCCGTCACGGATCGCCCGTGAATTTCTTGTCGCTAAGACGGCAAATGCTCAGCTTTGGCCGCTGCCGGCTTGGGTTCCGAGGTTGAGTTCTCAATCAACGCGATTTCCTCAGCCGTCAAACCGTACAGGTCATACACCAGCCGGTCAATCTCCGCGTCCGTTGCTTCAACCTCTCGCTGGATCGTAGGCTTTCGCACGGCCGATTTCGTGGGGGCAAGTTGGCATGTCATGCTTGCGCTGGAATGATTTGGAACAACCGTCTCTACTTTGGCGACAACCTGAAAATTCTCCGCGAGTACGTCCCCGACGCGAGCGTGGACCTGATCTACCTCGACCCGCCTTTCAACTCCAGCGCCACCTACAACGTGCTCTTTAAGGAAAAGAGCGGCGAAGAATCCGCCGCGCAGATCACCGCCTTCGAGGACACTTGGCAATGGAGCGTGGAAGCAGAGGCGGTTTACGAGGAAATCGTCACGAGCGGCCCGCGCAAGCTCGCGGACTTGATGCAGGCGTTGCTCGCCTTCCTGGGCCGAAACGACATGATGGCGTATCTGGTGATGATGGCCATTCGGCTGGTCGAATTGCGCCGTGTCCCTGGGCTGTGGGGGAAGCCGAAACCCTCAGCACGCTGTCCGCGCCACGGGTTCGCTCCATGGGAAGGCCCAACCCTTGCAAGAAGCCAGTTCCTTGCCAAGCAGGGCTGGTCGGTGATAAGATAGCGAGAGTCAGAGGAAGGCAGGCTGATCATGGCTAGAAACGGCAAACGAATTAGCGTGCGCGAGTTTTCGACGCGGTTCACAAAGATAGTTTCACGGCACCTTTCTACCCTACCCCCGGAGGAGCAAGACAAGCGAATAAAGGCTGCCGAGCACACCGCACTTCAGGCTAGCCGTGCCTCGCGTCCCACAACTTGCAGAGCTGAAGAAACTCGGGCGATCCATCTTTTATCCCGAACTCGCGAATGACAGCAAGAAATATTCTCTTCTCGCAGCCTGGGTCTGCAAGCATGTCCGCCAATTTCCTAATCATGCGCCGGCGAGCCAGAGTCACAGCTTTCTTCGGCTGAGGGCGCCCCTGGTTGTTTCCTCAGCCATGACGTCTCTAAGATCGTCTTCTTCGGACATCTGTTCCGCTCCTTTTTTGGGGACTGCATGAGCCGCGCGCCCCGTCGTGTTGGCGCCAGAAAGGGTCGGCATCTTGCAATTCCGGCGCACCCACGTACCGCAGGATACCAGAGCCTGCCCGAAACCGGAGCCAACAAAGATGAACGCTGTTACAGGGAATAAAGAGTCCCTTACGGCTGTCGGGAGGATGCAGGAGTTCGCGGAGCGGCTTGCCAAGCCCTCGGCGAGTGACAGGCGGGAACTGCAAAAAATCGTGGATCGCCTTAACCGTCACAGCGGAAAAGTGGAGCAGCAACGTTACGCTGATGCCAGCCGCGTCCTCTGTGAACAGCTTGGAGACAATGCTTTCGCTACCGTGGTATCCATGATTCGGGTTTTGAGGCCAGGCTTGGACCCGTGGATTCGCACGTGCCGATACTGCGAGAAATTCTTTTGTGCCAGGCGCAACAACCAGGAGTTCTGCGGCGGCCAGTGCCGCAAGGACTGGTATTCAAAGACCGACAAGGGAAAGCAGGGCAACCGCGAAAGGCAGGCGCGTTACAGGAGAAAGCATTTCGGCAGCATCGCCACCGCGTCGAGACGTTCAAGAAAGCCGAGTGCCAAAGCAAAGACGCCGATACTCAGTCGGGCCTGTTCTGGGGCCCGCAAGGGGCTACTTCTGACCGCCTTCCACGATGAGCGATATCTGAGTTTTCGGGATGGCATGCACTTCGCGACCATTGTCAGGTAGCAACAGGACATAGTCGTCGAGAATGAAAAGAATGCGCCCGGCGAGGGGGTCAGTTTGGCCGAGGACGAAAACGCGGGCGATGTTCTTGCTCGAAGCCGGACCTTTTGCCGCCTCGCCTTTGGAAAGGCCTAGGAAGAACGAAAAGATTATCAGCGCCGGGAAGAACAATGTCCACGCCAGCCGAGCCTTGCTCCAGTGCGCGATGAGTTTCCTTTCCTTTGAGTACCATTCGATTGCGGCAAACCATAGGTATGGGCCCGCGATCGCCCAAAGCTGGAAGTATAAGGGCTTCGGGAACTGCTTGAGAAGCAAAAGAACGGTGTCCAACACAACGGCTAGAGCGAGTACCGCTGGAAAGACTTTTTGCGAGCCTCCTCGGAACGCCCTCCTGAATCGTGGGTGCGGGCTTGCCGCGATGATTTCCTCCTCCGTCATCCCGCGCTCCGCTCGAGAGAAAGAAGCCTCGATTAATAGTCCGGCGCCGAGCGCCATGGCAACAGGAACCAGCCATGTTACGGCGAGACGGAGGTAGTCGTTGAGGGTTAGGTACTGGAGGAGGTCAAAGCGCAATGGAATTGAGTAGGCGTACACATACACGACCGTCAGCCCAAAGGATGTGGCGCTGATGAGTCCGATGATCTCGCCAATTTTCCAATCTCTCACGGTTCAGCTTTCCTTATTGCGCATGGGGCGCTCGGATGGAGCGCCCCCCCGATACCCACGCTCCAAGGCGGATATTGTACCGCGATGGGCGACTGGGCGATTCAAGGGAATAAATCTGCGCGCCTTTATTCCAGGTATTGACTGTGAAGGTCTAAACTCGTTACATTCCCGCCATGGAAGAAGACCAAGACATTCAGGACGTGATGGCGGAGGAATCGAGCCGGGGGCGGCGGCAGCCGAAGATGACCGTCGAGAGGAAGAGGCGAATCCAGCGCGCCCCGCAAAGCTTGCCGACGGCAATCGCACGGAGGACGAGTTCCTTGAGGTTATTCGCGAGCTCGGGTATGAAGAGGGATCGAAGGAGTTTGATGCGTGCGTGAAGCTTTGGAATTCCCATCGCGGCAAATTTTAGACACGGCGCGCTCGAAAGCGGCGATTCTTCTCTCCTGCTCCTCAGCAGGGAGCTTGCCAAGCGCCTGCTCGCCAATATCCGCAAACTCGCGCGCAAATTGCCGCGTTGAGATTTCCTTCGTTCGAGGCATCTGTTTCTCCAGCCAAAGGTAAAGCCGCGTTCCTTTGGACTACATCAAGAATTGTACTGGCAGTTCCTTACATTTTCAACCACTTTTGACGACCCCCTACCACAACCGACTACGACCTGCCGCCGGGGTTAGTGGCCGAAACCGAATGCCTCCAAAATCAGTCAGAATGGAGAGCGCAACCCTCGCGCTCCATCCGTACCGGCGAAGCTGGAAGGCCGGGGCGGGGTCCGCGCCGATGTTCGCACCGCACTTCTTGGCCTCGGCGTAAAACTTCGGTAGAGTGCCGACGCGGAAGGTGTAATCCGGGGCCTTCTGTTGCCCTTTTACGTCCAGGCTGTCTTTGGGAATCACTTCCCGGTACTGGGGCGCAATCATTTCCTGGTTGCGCACGTCCCACCCGAGGGCTTCAAAAAGGGGATCGATCAACGATTGGCGGATGTGGGCTTCCTTGACGCCGGGGGCGAGAAACGCCTGGCGGTTAGTAGTGAAGTACCGGCACAGCGTCGCAACTTCTTCTTTGCCCTGGTCAATTGTCTTGCTCATCCTCGCCTGCTCCATCTCCGCTAAAGGTCTCATTCAGACTGTTACGATACACATCGGCATTACGGGCGAAATGCTCGACGAGTTCCGCGATAACCGGAGGTGCAGCCATGTGCTGACGATTCTACGTCCTTTCTGCCTCTGAACCTGTAGCATTTCGTTGATGCTCAAAACGTGATTGCTCAAACCAGCTTTCATCGCGCGTGTATCTCTCAAGGTTCGATGAACGCGGCAGAAATTGTACCATGCGAAATACAAGGCTAGGGCCGCTTTCAAATGCTCTCATCTCTTACTGAAGGCGTTCGTCAATCGGGTGAGCCTGCGAATCTGCATTCGCATCGTGAGATTTTGCCTTTTGGCACGTTGATTTGAAGAGGTCAGCAACACAGATTTAGGACACCACCCGATGCCTCTAATATTTTGGAGGGGAGCTTTTTGGCGGTATGATCTCTGTTTGGCAGCATGGAGAGAAGGTTGGTACCGGCGGGTGGCGGATGCCGCCCGAAGAAAATCGAACGTGACATGAAACAAAGGCAGAAGAGCGATTGCCTGAGCGATACATTTCCCTGCGCTGCGCCGCTCTTGTGTATTTTCATGTTCTTCCAATGCGTGCCGTGCCGTGGTGCGAGCAATCAATCCCGCAATGCATCGAGCCACAATCACGTCACCTTCAATCGTGACGTTGCCCCGATTCTCTTCAAATATTGTGCCCCCTGTCACAGTCCTGGCGAATCAGGTCCCTTTAGCTTGCTCACCTACGAAGATGCCCGGCGCCACGCCCACCAGATGGCCGCGGTGACCCGCATCCGGTTTATGCCGCCGTGGCTGCCGGCTCCCGGATATGGCGATTTTGTGGGCGAACGTCGCCTGACCCAAAAGCAGATTGATACTTTCAAGCGTTGGGTTGAAGGTGGTGAGGCGCAAGGCAATCCCAAGGATCTTCCCGCCGCGCCTCACTTTGTTCCAGGCTGGCAACTGGGCAAACCTGACTTGGTGATGAAAATGTCCCAGCCTTACACGCTTCGCGCCGGCGGCTGGGACGTTTACCGCAACTTTATCCTGCCCGCTCCCGTCACTTCGCCCCATTTCGTCAAAGCCATTGAGATTAATCCTGGAAATAGCAGGATTATCCACCATTGTAATCTCTTGGTGGACACCACTCGCTCCTTGCGGAGGCTCGATGGGCAGGATGGACAGCCCGGCTTCCCGGGAATGGATTTGACGGTGGGATCGGATGTTTTTGACCCTGCCAGCAATTTTCTGTTTTGGAAGCCAGGCGCGCCTCCCTACGTTGAGCCGCCCGGCTTGGCCTGGGAGCTCGAGCCGGGTAGCGACCTGATCCTCAACGTTCACATGCAGCCCGTCGGCAAGCCGCAGACCTTGCAGGCCAGCGTGGGCCTTTACTTCACGGATCATCCTCCAACAAAGCATCCGATTCTGATTCAGCTCGAAGATGATGGCGCCCTCGATATCCCGCCGGGCGACAAGAACTTTATCATCAAGGACGAGTTTACATTGTCAATGGACGTTGATGCCTATGGTGTCTATCCACATGCCCACTATTTGGGCAAGGACCTTGAAGGCTATGCCACGCTGCCGGATGGCACTCGAAAGTGGCTCATCTGGATTAAACACTGGGACCAGAACTGGCAGGGAGTGTACCGCTACGTGAAACCGGTTTTCCTGCCCAAGGGCACAGTTCTCCACATGCGATACACCTATGACAATTCATCGGACAATCCCTTTAATCCCAACAACCCGCCCCAACGGGTGCTGGCGGGCAACCGCGCTTCCGATGAGATGGGACACCTCTGGATTCAGGTAGTGCCGTTGGAACCGAAGATCGCTGGAATTGACTCCCGCATGGTGTTGCAGGAAGCCATGATGCGCCATTGGCTGGATAAATATCCGGGCGACTTCGTGGCGCACTTCAATCTGGGCGCGGTGCTCCAAGCCGAAGGCAAGATGGATAACGCCATCGTGCAGTATCGTGCTGCGCTCCAGGCTAAACCGACGAGCGCCACAGCGGAAACCAGTCTGGGCACGGCTCTCGAAGCGCAGGAAAAACTTTCAGAAGCCATCCCCCACTTCCGCCGGGCCATCAGACTCCGGCCCAATTACTCCGATCCGCACTACAATCTGGGGGTTTGCCTTCTGGCCACCGGCGATGACGATGGAGCATTAAACGAATTCCGGGAAGTCCTCCATCTGAACCCGGATGACGCCCTGGCCCGCCGACACTTGGCTGACGCCCTCCGCGGCCGTGCCGGGGTAGAATATGCAAAAGGCAATTTGTCCGAGGCCATTCAGGACCTGCGTGAGGTGTTGCAATTGAGTCCTAAGGACGTTGATTCGTGCAATAATCTGGGGACGGCGCTTGCGCGCGCAGGGAAGTTGGCGGAGGCTGAAACTTATTTCCAACGCGCTCTGCAGATTGACCCAGGAAATGCTGCTGCTCAGCGCAATCTGGCGCTCGCACAGTCACTGATGAGCAAGGAGAAACGGCATTGATGAACGCCGTTCTCTGGCAGCCATATCAAATCTAGCCAATTCTCAAGAATCTACGCTAGGATTTTTGGGGGTGAAACGCCATGAGCAATAACGTGCGTGTGGATCGAAGATCATTCCTGAAGACCGTTGCAGGGGGAGCCGCCGCGATGTCTGTCGGGCGGGCTTTCACCGGCCGGGCTGATACTCTGCCTACCCGCCAAAAGCTCTTCCAAGTCAGCTACTCGGACGTAAAGCTCACGGGCGGTCCGCTCAAGGAGCAGTTTGACCGGGTTCATCGAGACTACTTGGCGTTGGATAATGACCGCCTTCTGAAGATTTACCGGCGCCGGGCGAATCTCTCCGACCCGGGCGAGCCAATGCGTGGCTGGTACGGCGCGGACGGCTTCGCTCCGGGCCATTGCTTTGGCCAGTATGTCTCAGGTTTGGCGCGATTTGCGGTAGCCACGGGAGACGCCGCAACGCGGACCAAAGTAAAGGAACTGGTGGATGGCTTTGCAGCCACTGTCTCGCCGGACGGCTATTCATACGCGAACTTGAAAGCTTCTACCATGTTTCCGGCGTATATCATTGATAAGCATGAAATTGGCCTGTTGGACGCCTATCGTTACGCGGGAGTGAGTTCCGCACGGGATCTACTGTCGCGGGTGGTGCGCGGTGCCGTTCGCTACCTGCCGCCCCGTGCCTTGGAACGGAATGAAGACCCCATCCAGTCACCCTACGACGAGTCTTACACCTTGCCGGAAAATTTCTTTCTCACCCACGAAGTGACAGGCGATCCATACTTCCGGCATCTTGCTCAGCAGTATCTAATGGATGGCAGTTATTTTGATCCGCTTTCCCGGGGCGTTAACGTTTTGCCCGGCCTTCACGCTTATAGCCACATGAACTGTTTAAGTTCGGCGGCGAAAGCTTATCAGGTCCTTGGCGAGCGCAAGTACCTTGAAGCCATCCAGAATGCCTGGGAAATGATTGAAAAGACTCAGCAATTCGCCTCGGGCGGATGGGGTCCGAACGAAGCGTTCGTGAAGCCCAACCAGGGGTTGCTTGGAGCGAGCATCGACTCCACCCATGCCCACTTCGAAACCCCTTGCGGCTCTTACGCCCACTTCAAGCTCGCCCGCTATCTGATGAGCTTTACGGGAGATGCCCGCTACGGTGATAGCCTGGAACGGGTGCTCTATAACACCGTGCTCGGCGCCAAGGACCCGAAGGGTGACGGACACTACTTCTACTACTCGGATTATCATCCTTCAACCCAAAAGGGATACTTCCCGGACCTGTGGCCATGCTGTTCCGGGACGCTGCCGCAAGTGGTTGCGGATTACACAGTCAGCGCCTACTTCGGCTCGCCAGATGGCATTTACGTCAACCTGTTCACTCCTTCGGAAGTAGCCTGGAAATTCCAAGGCGCGCCGGTGCGGTTGACCCAAACCACCCACTATCCGGATGCTGAATCGAGCGAAATCCGGGTCGAAGTTACTCAACCGATGGAGTTTACGGTGCTTGTGCGAATTCCAGGTTGGTTGCAGAAGACCGCGCAACTTGCCGTCAACGGCAAAGCTCTTTCTGTCCCGGTTGATCGTGGGACTTTTGCCGCCGTCCATCGCCGCTGGCAAAACAATGACACAATTCAAGTTACGCTTCCTTTCAGTTTCCGCATCGAGCCGGTGGATGAACAGCATCCCAATATTGTAGCCCTGATGCATGGTCCGCTGATGATGATGGTCATGAATCCAGAAGTAACGCTTCCGCGCCAAAGTCTTGATTCACAAGGAGGAATCAAGCCGGTTCCATACCAGGCCATGACCTTTGAGGTTCAGGAGCCACCCAAAGAGGCGCGTTTTGAGCCCTTTTACAAGGTTCAAGGCGAAACCTACACCAGCTATTTGACGCTGGCATGAATTGCGAGCGGTTGGTAAATGAGAGGGATAGGAAGGTCTGCTTTAAGGATGGCGACGACCCTGCCGTTGATTGTCACCCCCGCGCAAGCGGGGGTCCATGTCACCACGGGCAGGCTGGGTGTGGATTCCCGCTTTCGCGGGAGTGACGGGTTGGCAGGAATGACCGCCGTCAGTCGCTGTGAGCGGCTACACGCGTTTGGGTTCCGGCTATGCCGGCATAGGGAGCGCTGTAGGGAACAGGTGATGCGCTTGAGAGTATGGATGCTAGCCGTTCTTTTGATGACGTTTTTGAATGCAGCCGCTTTCGGCGCTATGGATAAAACCACTCAGTCTCAACCTGTCGTTCCGAAGCCCATCACGGTCGATTGGGACAAATATTCACCCCCTCAACAGATCCACGGTATTGGCCACGAATTCCTCCAGATCACCACCATTTTGCCCCAGGCCCAAGTCTATTTCAATCAAGGGCTTAACTTGTTGCACTGCTTCTGGTTCTTTGCGGCCTATCGCGCCTTCAAGTACGCCTCGCAGCTTGACCCCTCCGCGGCGATGACATATTGGGGGATGGCCGAGGCATTGGATCCGGTCACCGCCATGAAGGATCAACGCAAGGCAGCGATCGAAAAGGCAAAATCCTTGGCGTCGAAAGCCTCGGATCACGAGCAATATTACATCCGGGCGCAGGCCGACCTCGAAAACTCGCAGGACGACAAGGCTCAGGCCGCCTATCACCGCGAAATGGAAGCGCTGATCGATCAATATCCTGATGACGTCAATGCTAAGCTCATGCTGGCAGCTTCCGAAATGGGAGGCTACAATCACAAGGGCAAGCCCAACAAAGGCGAGATGTACTGCCAAGCCCTGCTGGCGGACATCCTGAAGGCTCATCCCAATGATGCGGCAGCGAATCACTACTGGATACACGCTCTGGAGGACGGCCCGCATGCTGATCGCGCTTTGAAGAGCGCGAAAGTGTTAGCGAGCTTGGCGCCCAACTCTGGCCACATGGTTCACATGCCAGGTCACATTTACTATCGTATTGGAGATTATGAACGCGCCCGCCAGTCTTTCCTCGATTCGATGCGCGTGGATGAAGCCTACATGGCGGCGCAGCGCATTCCGGTTCAGGATGATTGGAACTATGGACATAATCTGAGTTATCTGGTGGCGGCGGACGCCGAAACCGGCCGCTACCAGGAAGCTCGCCAGTACGCCGGGAAATTGAAAGATCTGCCGGCAGCCGCCGTCTACGGCATGCACGGCCAAGGTTTCCCGTTATCGGTGGGAAACACTCTCACGCGCCTTGACCTGCGATTTGCCAATTGGCAGTCCGCAGCAGATGATCCGGTGGATTTGGGGGTGAGTCCCGACGTTTCCACTGTTGCTGCCAAAGGATATCCGCAGGGATTGAAGTTTTACGCTGAGGGTATGGTGGACATTCAGAAAGGTGATCTTGAAGGAGCGCAATCCAAGGCTGAGGCGCTGGATGCGCTGCTTTGGCGGGTGAGCGACCCAGGTGGCAAGAAACAGAAGAAATCTGCTTCGCCTGTCGTCAAGCGATTGAGCGTATTCTCAGTGGAGCTTCGAAGCAACATCAATCTGGCTCAGGGCAGAAACGATGAGGCATTCCGGTTGCTAAATCAGGCAGTAGACGAGGAAAAGGATCTCGGTTACCAGGAGCCACCGGCTTTTTTCCGCCCTGCGATCGAGGAGCTGGGCGACGCATACCTGAAAGCCAAAGAATGGGACAAAGCGCGGGAGGCTTTCAATCGCGAGCTTCGAGACAGGCTACATAGCGGCTTCGCGCTTTTTTTCATCGCTCAGTCGTATGCCTTGGCCGGAGAGACTAACGGGGCGGTGCAAGCCTACCGAAGGTTCCTTGCGAGCTGGCAGCACGCCGATTCCAGCTTGGCCGAGGTCAAGGAAGCTAAGTCCTATCTGGCAGGGCACGGAAGCAACCAAACGGCGAAATTACCAAATATGGCTGGTTTGCCCCTTAGTCGAAACACGGCTACAATAAATTGAGATGCAGTCCGAACTGATCCAAATTGAGACATCACCCGCACGTCCTCGCCGGCCGGATTGGCTGAAAGTTCGCATTCCTGGCGGCGAAAATTATTTCGAGCTGAAGCGGCTCATTCACGGCCTCGACTTGCACACCGTGTGTGAGAGCGCGCGCTGCCCGAACATCGGTGAGTGCTGGGGACATCGCACCGCGACATTTATGATCCTGGGCAATCTTTGCACGCGGCGCTGCGGCTTCTGCGCCGTGCCCAAGGGGATGCCTTCCGGCATTGATTGGGATGAGCCGGAGCGCGTGGCCCGCGCCGCAGCCAAGATGGGCCTGCGTTATGTGGTGGTGACCTCGGTCGATCGCGATGACCTGAAAGACGGCGGCTCAACGCTCTTCGCCATGACCATTGCGGCTCTACGGCGGCAGATTCCTGAAGTGAAGGTGGAAGTCCTTATTCCGGATTTCCACGGATCGGATGAAGCTTTGGAGATTGTCTTGCGGGCGCGGCCCGACGTGTTGAACCACAACACAGAAACGGTTCCGCGATTGTATCCCGTGGCCCGCAAAGGCTCGCACTATGAACGCTCCTTGCGCTTGCTGGCGCGCTCCCGCGATCTTGCTCCGGAGATTCCTGCGAAATCAGGCTTGATGGTGGGCTTGGGAGAAGCCTTTGAAGAAGTGGTGGATGTCCTGAAAGATTTGGCCGCCGCCGGAGTGGGCATTGTTACCATCGGCCAGTATCTGCGGCCCTCCGGAGAGCAACTGCCGGTGGCGCGTTTCTATACGCCCGATGAATTTGCGGCGCTCCGCGAGGAGGGCCTGCGCGCCGGCATCAAGCACGTGGAATCCGGCCCACTGGTCCGCAGTTCTTATCACGCTAACGAGCAGACGGCATCGCTCCATGCCGGGTAGAATCAACGATCAATGCCATCAAAATTCCTGCAAATACTCCGTAATATCGGCAAGACGTGCGAAGGAACCGCGCTTACCGAAGCCGAAGTTGAGAAGGTCTTCCAGGAGAAGGGTTTCTTCGTCGAGCTTGGTTACGATGGTTTCGGCGTGGACCTCTGGTCCCAACGGAGTAGCCGCTCGCAGAAGCGGTTTGACGTGGCGCTGCTCGGCTTCGGAGGGCGGGTCAGGACGATTATTGAGTTTAAGCAGGCCAACGCGGGTTCGCTTGGCGCCTTCCAAGAAAAGCTGTTTGAGGAGTACGTAAAGCCCCAACTCGCGTTTTTGGGCGTGCTCACCAACGGCATCGAGTTCGTCCTCTATGCCCGCACTAACGGTGAGTTCGCTCATCAATTCACCCTCAAGCTTTCCGACATCATCGAGAACGACGCGGCCAAGATCGAGAGCTGGCTGGCCAAGAAAAAAGTCCAGTTCGACTCGCTTGAGAGCGTCGTCGATCATATCAAGCTTGCAAAGGAGAGCCCGCTCATCATTTCCGCCCCGGACTCCGAGGCCGCGCGAATCTTCTTTCAGGTTTTTCAACTCCGGCGGGAGTCGGCATTTGGAAGGCTGGCGCTGAGGCTCAAGGAGCAGCTTCCCAAGACGGCTGAGTCCTCCGGCTTCGCGCGCGGCTCCTACGAATTCTGGCAAAAGACTTACGCCCGCGAGCTCAAAGACAAGGAGTTGCCCAAAAGCTGGCGCCCGTTCCTGGGCAGCAGGTCTGGCGCGGAAATCGCCCAATTCTCCTTTGCTCTAGAAACCGGCTACACGATTATTTCCCGCCTCATCCTGGCCAAGGCGGCGGACGATAACCGCTTCCCGCATGTGCGGTTCATTGCCCGCATCCGGGACAGCCTGAATGAGCTCGCCGTGCGCGGCCGGTTAAAGCCGGAGGTTTACCTGGAAGTTGTACGCCGCTCCTTTGACCGGGCCAGCGAGACCCTCTTCAGCTCAATTTTCTCGCAAGACATTTTCGACTGGTGGTTTGAGTGCGCCGCTGCTGAAAGCCGTGGCCTGTTTTACGCGCTGGCTGAGGCCACACTGTCGACTTGTCAATTCGATTTCGAAGAACTCTCGGGAGACTTCCTGGGAGAGCTCTACCAGCAATACTTCGATCGCGACACCCGCAAAGCGCTGGGAGAGTTTTATACACCTCCGGAAGCTATCGAGTTCATCCTTGACGAATGCGGTTACAAGGGACAGCGAAGTCATCGGCTGCTTGACCCTGCCTGCGGCTCCGGCTCTTTTCTGGTGGCGGCGTTGCGGCGCTACTTGAACAACCAGCCTCCAGGTTCGAACCCAAGGGAGGTTCTGCTCGATCTTACCGAGGGCCTGCGTATTGTCGGTCTCGACATTAATCCGTTCGCAGTTCTGATGTCGCAGGTGAACTACGCGGCCCTGATCCTGCCGCTTTACGCTAAGACGATCTATGACGATCCCGATTTTCGCATCGTGCGCCTGCCGGTTTTTCGCACCGACTCCTTGCGGATCGAGGAAAGAGAAGGCGAGTGGGCCCAAGAGTCGGCGGACAAACTCCAGGTAAACCTGCAGTTTGACGAGGCCACTCTGGATGTGAGCGTTTACCTGCCCATTAAAGGCGGGAAGAAAGACTTCGTCAAAATGTCCGTGAAGGTGCCGCGTTATGGAGACGCGCGCAAGCACAGCCTGGTGGCCAACCTTGAAGAGTACATCGCAGCGCTAGCTCGGCTCTTTCAGGCGGTCCGCAATAAGCGATTTCCACTCGACGACCTGTTGACTACCCGCTTCGCTGAGCGGGCCGAAAAGCTCCGCGCCTATCTTGAACCTGCGCGGCAGGCTTTGGAAGACACTGTAAAGGTGCTGAAGGTTGACTACGAAGATGGCCGGTTCCTGAAAACAATCGAAGACCTGGTACTGGCGGTTTCTGTCAAACACGATCTTCCCTATGACTTTGTGGTGGGAAATCCGCCTTACGTTCGTATCCAGAAGATTCCGCAACACGTCAAGGAGTATTGGGCCGGCAAATACCAATGGACCGGGCACAACTATGACCTGTACGTTCCGTTCCTGGAGCGCGCGGTCAGCTCTGCGGGCCAGGAAGGCTGGCTCGGTAGCAAAGGGCGGCTCGGTTTCATTCTTTCTGGCCGTTTTCTCAATGTTGATTACGGTGAGAAGCTTCGAGAGCACCTGCCGGAGTCGCTTCGCGTAGGTGTTTTACTTGACTTCCGGGACACCCGCGTTTTTGCTGGCGCCCTGAACTATCCGGCCATTCTCATCGCGGAACGTAATGGCGAGGGCAAACAGGGCAGCCTCGAAGCAGCCAGAGCTTTCACAAGTGAGGCTGAGGCTCAGGAGGTCATTGGCGAGTTCACGCAACTTCGTAAGCAGCTTCGTGGTGAGGACTCGGCACTCGGCAACACCGTCGAAGTCTTCAAGGTTCCGCGTCAGAGCCTCAAAGGTCCGGGTTGGTGGTTGATGCCGGGTAGTGAGAGGGAAGTTTTTGAGAAAGTTCGCAGACAGGGTAGGCCATTGGTTGAAGTGACGGCGACCACCAGCGGCGCATTCCAGGGCATGGCCACGGGCGCAGATAGCGTGCTCGTGTTCGATGAGGTTGGTGCGGCAGGCGGAATGCTAAAGCTTCAGCCGAGACACGAAGGAAATGGTTGCGGTTGCGGCAAGAAGCCGGTCGAAATCGAAAAGGGTGCGTTGAGGCCGTTTCTGTTTGGCAAGGACGTTGGCCGGTGGTCGATTGATTGGAAGCACACTTGGGTGCTGTTTCCCTACGACCGCTACCCCAGGAAGGAAACACTCGAAGGGGATGTTGTCAAGGAATGGAACCTGATTCCTTGCAAGGCCAACATAGATGAATTTGAGTTTTTGCTTCCAAAGAAAATACAGTTGTTCGAGGACCGCTTTCCCCATGCTTGGAAATACCTGCGCAAGCATGAGTCGAAGCTGCGAGCAAGGGAGGACCATCGCTACGAGAAGGACAAGCCTGATGGCCACTTGTGGTATGGCGCCGCCAGGCCCCAAAACCTGGAGCACTTTCACCGGCCAAAGGCTGTGCTTCAGCTTCTCTCGCGGCGAAACTCTTTCGCGCTCGACGAAGAGAGCCGCTTCGTCTTTCAGGCTGGGGGCAAGGGCGGTGGCGTTTATGGCGTTGCGCCGGCCGGCGAAGTGGGCAATCTCCGAGCTTTGCTGGCTTTTTTGAACTCGCGGATTGCTGACTTCCTCATCAAGGAGGTAAGTTCGGTCTACGGCGGGCGTTTTTATTCTTACGCCGATCAATTTCTGAAGGAACTGCCTGTGGCCGAAGCCATCCTCGATCAGGCATCGGCGCCGTCAAAGCAACTGGCGTCCCTGAGCGAAAAGTTAACCGCTGATGTGGGCGAACAGGCGCGCGGGCTGAGCAAAGTGGGCGCCCTTTCCCGCCAGCTTTGAACGCGACCTCTCACGATATGAGCTGGATGCGATTAGCCAAATCTCCACCGCGCATCCAACATCTGCGCAAATGTCTGTAGACCTGAAAGCAATCTCGGTTGAAAGTACACTTTATGGGCACGAGGTACAGTACGGCGGTCCGCGAACCTTTCAATTCGAGCACAGGGAACACGCCGAATGCTTGGCGGCAGCACTTCGCCTTCAGCGCCGCAAAACCGTGCCTCTGAAGCAAGTGCTGGAATGGCGGCTGCCACTCAAGCCCGAGGGTTGCAGAAAGCTGCTGGATTTGCTGAGTGACGCGCGAGAAGAATCGCGCCGACTGGCGGCAATGATTGCGTCGGCTGAAGACGAGCTTAATGAAATTGTCCATCGGCTCTATGAAATCACACCCGCCGAGCGCGACGCGATCGAAGGATTCTTGGACCGCTACAGTAGCCACCCGCCCGGACTGGACAGCGATGTCGAAGAGGAAGAGGACCTTCCGAGAGTAAGTGGCTAGTATTACTATGTTAAGTCTGTTAGGAGCGCGTCAGGGCATGGCTTCAGCCATGCCGTTGGCGGTGATCCCGGGCTTCGGGCTTTAGCCCCTGAGTCCCTCAGCGGCTAAAGCCGCTTTTCCTTGCGTTCGGATGTGGCATGGCTGAAGCCATGCCCTGACGGTCTGTGATTAAACCTAACAAAGTAATACTAGCAAGGTCTTCGACCTCAAGCTGGCGAGCATCGAAACCAAGGACGTTTGTATTTTGCAGCAGACGGGCGCGAGGTTTCGGAATTACTGAAACTTTTCGTTGGGATGCGTGCGGGCGAGGGCTTTGATGGTCTGGCGGTGGATGGATTGATCCGCGACAGAACGGTTTTCAGCAGTGCCCGCCAGTGCCTTGCGGTAAAGGGTTTCACCTTCCTGGTTGTGGCCTAGCCGGATTTGGACGCTACCTTGCAACAACACCCAAAGCTGGTTTTTGGGATATTCCTTGCCAAGCTGCTCGAACAGCGCCAGGGCTTTTGCCAACTGCATCTCATTGCGGCGCGTATAGTCCTTGGCAAGGTAGAACTGAGCTTCGGGCCGCGTAAAATCCCCTTTTGTTGCCGCTGTCCGAAGCTGCTGGAGGCCGAGAACGCGGTCGCCTCCCGGTAGCGCGATGAGAAAGCGGAGCATCTTGATGATGGTGGGCAAAGTATCCACAAAATAGTTGTAGATTCCGAGACCAAGATAAGCATCCGTGAGGTTGGGATTCATCCGGACGGCCTTCATCAGCAAGGTTCTCATCTTCTTTCCGGCGCGGGCTGTCGGCAGGTCGCGGTCGTGCAGGCCCTGGAATCGCGCTTCGAGCGCGTAAGCCATGCCCTCATTCAAGTAGGCATGGGGCAAGTCCTGATGGTTCGCAACCATCGCCTGAGCTTTGCGAATGGTTTCCTGCACAAGCTCTTCAAAGTGTGGGTCAAAGGGCGTAGACTGCATGTACACCACGTCGAAAACGTCAGGGTCAATCAAATTGGCGGAGAGGTAGTAAATCTTCCACCATGTTGCGTCCGCATCCAGTAAGAAGCCAACTGGTGAATCTGGAGCTTCCTTTTCTAGTTGTTTGAAAACAGCGATGGCGGCATCCGGGTCGCCGTTCATCAAAAGAGACAGCCCGCGATGGGCCGTTTGATCCTGAGCCCCGGTGAGGCCGGAAACGTTTTGCGCGGGCTGGGCAGTGAGTCCCAGTAGTAGGCACAGGAATGCGAACACACACAAAATAATTCGGTTGATTAATCGCAAGTTTTGGACCTTTTCCGTAACGAGATAACCACATAAGCCCGTCTCATTCCATTTGTAAGATGCCGGGACCGGTTGGATGGATGCGAATTCGTGGAAGGGCTGGCCCTTTGCATCTTTGATTTCCTGGACGCTTAGAAGGCCGGTAGTTGTCCCCAGCGGCACGAGATTTAGCCCTTCGTAGGCCATCTGCTCCTGCGCGCGGAATGCATCATCGCTTTGCCTCGATGCCGGTTGCATGCTTTGAGCGCGAGATGAAACGATGATAGACCGTCGCAAGAAATTCGAACATCACAAAACACTCCACGGCGAAGGGCGGGAAACCCAGAAAGCCCGGAGCGGGCATGGCGAAGATCTTCCAGTTCTGTAGAATTGGGAAAACGTAAGTCCAACGCGCGTGCGCCCAATAATTCCAGAATTCCCATAAAACCCCGCAAATCAGCCCGGAGGCAAGAAAACTGTAAAGAGTTTGTAGATCTCCAAGTTCCCAATCACGGAGCAGAGAATGGCCACCCAGCAGATAATTCAATGGATCAAGCAAAAACACAAAACCAATCCAAACCAAGCCGAAGAGATAGGCTCCCTGATGTGGCGGGATGATAACTGGAAGGGCTACGCAGACAACACCCAGGACAATGTAAATCATCAGGGCTGGACGGCCAATAGGCCTGCGCGGACGGACCTTCTCTTGAAAAAATCGTACTGCTCTCAGAAAGTCCGCGGTCTCGAAAATAGCTGGCCAAATTGTGGCGAACGACCATACGTAACCCAGATCGCTTAACAACACGCTGTGTGGCAACCCGGTATAAGCCCAGTTTTTAAGCCGGAGGTTATACGCTTCAAAGACCAGCCAAAGCGGCATTGACCAAAATGCCAGAGCAAAGAACCTCTCCGGTCTGGTTTGGAGAAGGGAAGTACCCTGGATCGTGAACACCAAAGAGTCCATGAGCAAGATGAAGCCGGTCCAGACCAGCGGCGTGAAATAGATGGTGACCCAATGGGCTTCCAAATAGAGCAGAACTTCAGAAAGGACGATAATGACCAGCCCAATTTTTCCGGCAACGGACAGGAAGCGGGTGGGCCGGGCGCGAATATAGGACCGGACCAGGAAGACCAAGACGGCAACAAGGAGCAATACACCGAAGAGGGGGTGATTGTTGTTCATGACGGTCCAATTTGATGAACGGTCAGGATATCCGGAGGTGGCTTTCCATGTAAACCTCGTGACACTTGGAGGTGGGCAGGCGGAAAGGGTTCAATTGAAGACGAAGCACAAGCATGAATGATAACAGTCCAACCAGCCGGAGTATTTCGTTGCAAACGGTCTATTTATGCGGTCGCCGTGCCTTAGCCCGCCTTGTTTGAATAGGTTTGATCGTGTATGATAATAGGGTGTTGAGCCGGAGAATTGGAGAGAGGGAGATTCGAAATGGCAGAGGTGAAGGCCGGACTTCAGGATGTGGTGATTGCGACGTCGCAAATCTGCTCCATCGATGGGCAGCGGGGAAAGTTAACGTATCGAGGTTATGACATCCATGACCTTGCAACGTATTCGACATTTGAAGAGGTTGTTTACCTGCTTTGGTATGGCCGCCTTCCCAAGCGCACAGAACTGGAGAATTTGAAGAAACAAGTCATCGAGAACCGCCAGATTGCTCCAGAGATCATTGATCTACTCCGCCGTCTACCCCCACCCCAGCACCCAATGGAAACACTGCGCACGGTGGTTTCCGCGCTCTCGCTTTATGATCCGGAATCTGAGGATATGTCGGAAGAGGCAAACCGCCGCAAGGCTTTGCGTCTGACCGGGCAGATGGGCACACTCGTGGCGGCATTTGGCCGGGTGCGGTCCGGGAAGGACCCGATCCCGCCCGATCCCAAGCTCAACCACGCCGCCAATTTCCTTTACATGTTGAAGGGCGAAGCGCCAAACCCGCAGGATGCGCGGTGGTTTGATGTGGCGTTGATCCTCCATGCCGACCACAGTTACAACGCCTCCACTTTTGCCGCCCGCGTCACCGCCTCCACGCTGTCGGATATGCACTCCGCCATTACTTCTGCTATCGGGACCTTGAAGGGGCCCTTGCATGGCGGCGCCAATGAGCAAGTGATGCGAATGTTGCTTGAGATCCAGAATGTGGAGAACGTCGATTCGCACATTCACGAGCTTCTGGCTCAAAAGAAAAAAATTATGGGCTTCGGTCATCGCGTTTACCACACCGAGGATCCGAGAGCGACGGTGCTGCGTAAGATGTCCGAAGAACTGGGGCGGAACACCGGGCAGCCCAAGTGGTTTGAAATGTCCAAAAAGATTGAAGACTTGATGATTCGCGAAAAGAAGATCAATGCCAACGTAGATTTCTATTCTGCATCTGCATATTACGTCTTGGGCATTCCGGTGGACCTGTACCCGCTTGTTTTTGCCGCCAGCCGCATTGCCGGCTGGGCCGCCCACGTTCTGGAGCAGTATTCGAATAATAAGCTGATTAGGCCGCTGGCGGAATATACGGGACCCTCTAATCTCCGGTATGTTCCAATCGATCAGCGCTGACCTCGACGGGATGAGATATGTTCTCTAGTTGAGTTTGATGAGCCAACGATCCTAGTCAAATCGTACCCCCAGACAAGCTGACCGTCATGCGTTATTCTGCCGCATCCCAACCGCTTCCGCTTCGCCTTGTTTGCGGTAGCGGCGGCCTGTGACCGCCAAACTTTCTTTCTCAACAGCTTCCGGCGCTCCCTGTCAGGGCAAGCTCCGAGCGCCGCTCCAGCAAACGAACTGTACCGTTGCCAAGCTGCCGTTTCTTCCCTCCCTCTTGCATCGGCCTGCTAAAATAGAATTACAGCAAGCTGTATTAAGGGTTCTCATGAAAAAAACCAATTGGAAAGTTGATGTACTTCTTCCGGGAAGCTGGAGGGGAGCCACCACGGTTTTACTCTCGAATGGCCACCAGCACGCCGTTGTAGATTCGGGAATGCCCCACGAAGCTCATCAACTGGTGGAGGCGCTCGAGCTCCACGGGCTTCATCCCGAGGATGTGGACTTCATTGTGTGTACCCACTTCCACGTCGATCACGTCCTGAACAATTCTCTATTCCCCAAGAGCATGATTCTCGGAAGCCAGGAGTCTTACGATTGGTGCTGCTCGCTTTATTCAGAACTTCGCGATGATCAAAACTGGGAAAAGCTGGTATTGAAATACTACCCTGAAACTTTTAATTACGATCGTGCCCGGGAACTGATGGCCAGGCTCCGGCAATTCGCGTTGCGATGGTGGGATTCGAAGCGCCTGGGCGCCATTTCGCAATACCGCTGGGTGGAAAAGAACCCGCTACCGGATGGCATCGAGCGCGTCATGACGGGCGGGCACGTGCCGGGCCACTTATCGCTCCGGGTTGCGTCCAACGGAACGACAGCGATTATTGCCGGAGACGCTTTGCTCACTCGCGCCGAGGATCAGCCCGTTCTCACCATGATTGCCCACAATCGAGCCCAGATGGTCGCGGACCGGGATTATGTGCTTTCGCTTGGCGGGCTTGTCGTCCCGGGCCATGACGTTGCATTCAAGAACAGTGAACCTGACTCCGAACCCGGTTCTTGATGGCAGGACGCATGCGCATCCTGCGTGGGTTGGAGGCAGAGACGCGGCGGAGCGTGGAAGAGACCGGTTGGGCTGGAGGCCGGGCTAACGCGGGACCGCAGTGATCGCTTGCGCCTTTCTGACTTTCTTCGATCCGCTTTTTCAAGGACTCGCCATTGCACTCTCGTCGTGGACGCGCCAAACGCCGCGGGAGTTTCCGGAGGTGAAAGAAAACCAATGATGCTATACCAAGTTGAATCGAAGAAGTCCATTTCCCAAGTGGCAAGCGACCTGGAGGCCGTTGCGCAAAAGCATAAGTTTGGAGTGCTTGCCGTCCACAATTTAAAGGCAAAGCTTCAGGAGAAGGGGGTCGACTTCGACCGGGAGTGCCTGATTTACGAGGTTTGCAATCCGCAGCAGGCGAAGAAGGTGCTGGAAGTCAGTCCCCAGATCTCAACCGCTTTGCCTTGCCGCATCTCAATTTATCAGGAAGGCGCCGGAGTGATTCTTGCCACAATTCGTCCCGCAGCCATGATTGAATTGTTCAAGACGCCCGAGTTGAAAGCGGTGGCTGAGGATGTTGAAGCGGTCATCGTCAAGATCATGGATGAAGCGGCAGGATAACCCATCCGCTTCCGGCAGACGGCTTCACAAGCGCTCGACGTCATAAATGCAGATCCCATCCTGGCCATTTTGGAATCTTGCCGCCTCGGATGGCGTGAACCGCAAATCATTCCCTGGACGACGGGAGGAGGATAATGCCACAACGCACCGGAAGGAGTCACTGGTTTGCATGCTTGATTGTCGCTGGGCTCTTCGCGGCTTGCTCCGCCGCATCGCGAGCCTCTGGCCTGCCGCCCCAAAACCGTGTGTATGTGGTGCTGTGGTTCGATACTGAGGATTATATCCTCCCCCAAAGTGATGATGCGGCGAAGCGGATTGCGGATTTCCTCCAACAGCAAGGCGTGCGGGCCACGTTCAAAGTGGTTGGAGAAAAGGGCCGGACGCTGCAACGGCGAGGGCGCCAGGATGTGATTCAGGCGCTTGCCCGGCAGGAAATCGGCTACCACGCGAATACACACAGCCAGCACCCCACCGTGGCCGAGTATGAATCGAAGCTCGACTGGGAAGAGGGGGCGGAGGAATTCACCCGTCGCGAACGCCCTGGATTCGAAGATCTCCGCCGCATCTTCGGCAAAGCGCCCACCTGTTACGGCCAGCCTGGGAATTCCTGGGCCCCACAGGTGTTTCCGGCATTAAAGAGTTGGGGTGTGAAAGTTTACCTCGACGATGCCCCTCACGTCGGACTCGATGGCAAGCCGTTTTGGTACGGCGGCCTGCTCAACATCTTCAACATCAAAGCGGGGTCCGATCTTCGTCCCAACGACGATTGGTCCAATCTCGATCAAGCCAAGGCCAACTTTCGGACGACTTACATTCAGCTTTTGCAATCGGGTGGCGGCGTGGTCAGCATTTACTTCCATCCTTGTGAGTTCATCCATCGGGAATTTTGGGATGCCTTGAATTTCGCCAAGGGCGCGAATCCGCCGCGCAATCAGTGGAAGCGTCCGCTCCTGAAAAGCCCACAACAGATCGAGAGAGATTTTGGCTATCTTGAGGGCCTTGTGACTTACATCAAGTCTCTTCCTCGTGCCCAGTTCATCACCGCCTCCCAAGCTCTTGAGGTCATGCCCGATCTGGCGCAGGGTCATGAGTTCTCAACGGCCGAGCTTCTTGAAATAGCCCGCGGCATCACCCCCGAAGTATCGTTTCAGATTCAGGGGAATTACGCGCTCACCGCCAGCGAGGAGTTCGAGTTGCTGAATACATTTGTCACGCACGTTATCCGCCATGCGACGCCAAGCCCATTCCGGCTGCGAGGCACGCCTTACGGCCCCGGCTTGGCAAGCTCCGGTCTTGTAAATCAAATTGAAGTCCCGTGGAATCAGTTCTCCCGTACGGTGCTTGACGTGGACAACTTCTTATCGAAGAACGGTCAGATTCCTAACGTCGTCTGGCTGGGCAGTACACCGGTTCCGCCCGAAAGCTATCTCGTGGCTCTTGCCGAAACCACCCGGACTTTGCTCACGAAAAGATCTCCACCGGATTCCGTAAGTATTCCGCCCGCGAGTTTGGCAGCGGCTCACTATGTTGCCAACGATTCCAAAAAACTGTGGGAATGGCCCATAACCTCGCCTGCTTAATTTACCGGATGCTGCGCTTCGGCACCGAATACCACGACAAGGGCATGCAACACTACGAGCAGAAATACCGGGAAACGCAGATCAAATGGCTCCAAAAGCAAGCCGCTGCGCTAAACATGCAACTCGTTGCAGGCCAACCGGTTCCCAAATGATTTCACCCGCAGAGTTCATGCAGAGCAGAGCGAAGGATCACGGCATTTCGCTCAGGATAAACTCCGCGAGGCATCTCGGTATTTCATTGATTTATAATTGTCAGGAATTGCGGGGAACACTTATGATAACGGAACGGGGAAAGGCTTTGAGGTGACCCATGGAAACGAATCTTCAGGACCTGCGCTATGGCCTGCGGCAGTTGCTGCGCAGTCCTGGCTTCACGGCCGTTGCCATCATCACGCTCGCGCTGGGCATCGGCGCCAACACGGCTATTTTCAGTTTTGTGGATGCCGTCTTGCTCAAGCCTCTCCCCTATCCGCATCCCGAGCGAATCGTCAGCGTGTGGGAAAAGCATCCGGGGGGAGTTCGCAACTTCATTTCCACCCTGAACTTCCTCGATTGGAAGCGGCAGAACCACTGTTTTCAATTTCTGTCAGCCGTCGCCTGGGACACGGCGACCTTGACCGGCTCGGGCAGACCCCAGGAGCTTAATGTTCAGAGAGTCTCGGCGTCGTATTTCAAGGTGCTTGGTGTGGGCGCGACGCTGGGACGCACGTTTGCCCCAAGCGAAGACCAGGTTGGCAAAGATCAGGAAGTAGTGCTCTCGAACCGCATTTGGCAGAGCCGGTTTGGCGGCGACCCCAAAATTATCGGACGCAAGATCACGTTGGATGCAAAGGCTTATACCATCATCTGTGTCCTTCCGGCAAACAGCGAATTTGACCAGTCGTGGGCCGTGATGTGGCTGCCTCTGGCTTTCAGACCCGCGGACATGACACGCAATTATCACTGGCTCTCTGCCATCGCTCGCCTTAAGCCCGGCGTCACTCTGAAGCAGGCCCGCGCCCAAATGGACGCGATTGGAGCGCGCATTGCTGCCTTGTACCCGGATTCGAATAAGGGTTGGGGCGTAACGGTCGATCCTTATATCGATGAAGTTATTGGCAGCCAGCTCCGCCGCTCGCTTTGGGTGCTGCTCGCAGCGGTGGGCGCCGTACTCCTGATTGGCTGCGCGAATCTCGCTAACTTGACCCTCGCGCGGGGTACGGACCGCGAACACGAGATCGCTATTCGTTCCGCCTTGGGCGCGCGGCGCTTGCGGCTGATCCGGCAGTTGCTTACGGAAAACATATTTCTCGGAATCCTCGGTGGCGTGGCGGGCCTTGCACTGGGCGATGCATTGATGCGCGGAATCAAACTGTGGTTGCCGCCCGACATGCTGCCACCGCAAGCAAACGTCCACATGGATTACGGCGTATTGCTTTTCACGCTGGCCATCGGAATCCTCACGGGAATCCTTTTCGGCCTGGCGCCCGCGCTCAGCGGCACGCGGCCCGATCTTGCTGGATCGCTGAAGGAAGGGGGCCGGACGACTGCCGGGCTAACACGGCATCGGATGAGGACGGCTCTGGTAGTCGCGGAGGTGACCTTATCGTTTGTATTGCTCACGGGCGCCGGCCTGCTGATCCGAAGTTTCAACAGGTTGGCAAGCGTCAACCCGGGCGTGGATACAACCAATGTTCTTGCGATGGATCTTCCGATGCCGCTAACGGAATTTTCGAACAGCGCGACGCTCACGAACTATCTCCGGGAAATCACCGACAACGTCCGAGGCGTGCCGGGCGTGCGCGACGCCGCCATCACTGATAGACCGCCGATGGAAGGCTTTGCGAACGGCGCGCCCTTCCTGATCCAAGGTCGGAGCTACTTGAACTATTCCCAGCGCCCTGTCTGTGGCTTCAAAGTGGTAGGCCCGTCGTATTTTTATACGGTTGGCATGAGATTGTTGAAGGGTCGCGGCCTTGCGGAGACTGATGTTGCCGGCGCGCCGCCCGTTACAGTGATCAACGAAACTATGGCGAAGCTTTACTTCAAAGGCGAAGATCCAATCGGTAAGCGCATCTTGATTCGGCAGCTCGTGCCCGGGAAGCGTGGTCGGGGTCCAGAAATCCCTTGGCAGGTGGTGGGAGTGGTGGCGGACGAAAAAGTCTTTAGCCTCGACGAGGATTTCCCCGTCATATACGTCACGTTCTATCAAAGCCCCGGCACTCGCATTAGCCTCGTAGTTCGCGCCGCCATGAATCCGTCGCTCTTAACCAGATCGATCGAACAAGCAATCTGGAACGTGAACAAGAACCAGGCAGTGGCGAACGTTCAAACCTTGGAAGAAATCAAGTCACAATCGGTGGCGCCAGCCCGGCTTCGCACTGTGCTGTTGGCCATCTTCGCTGGCATCGCGGTTTTGCTGGCTGCGGCAGGGATTTATGGCGTGCTCTCTTATTCCGTGGCGCAAAGGGTGCATGAGATGGCGATTCGCTTGGCCCTCGGCGCATCCCCAGGCGATCTGCTGAAACTTGTGATCGGGAAAGCGATGCTCATGGTCCTGGTTGGGCTTGGTCTCGGGGTGGCCGGAGCACGGGCGCTCACACGCGTGCTCGCAAGCTTGTTATACGATACAAGCCCGATGGACCCCATGACGTGGGCCGCTGCCGGAGGGTTGCTCGCGGCGGTAGCCCTGCTCGCGTGCTATATTCCGGCGCGCCGCGCGACGAAGGTGGACCCCATGGCGGTCTTGCGCTATGAGTAGTGTAGCAGCAGATCGCGGCGCGTTACGGGGTCGGTTTGACGGCGGGGTCATTAAACAGCGCGTGATAAACCAAGTCCGTGGTGGACTCCAGGATGGATTCAAGCTCGATGGCTGGCAGGCGCGGCGCCTGCCCCAACAGGTCCCAGAAGAAGCGGTCCATCAGGTGGGCCAGCACCGGCAAGTTCACGTCGCTGCGTGCGCCGGGCAACCGGAGCAGGGCTTCGAAAACCCCCGTCACGCGCGCCCGTGTCCAGCATTCGATCTGCTCCTGGTGTGGCGCCAGGCTGGAATCCAGCAGAATCGCCTCCCGCCAGGCCCGATAAGCGCCAGCATAGGCAATATCCCGGGAGAATGCGCTTTGTAGCAGGGCGCGGAGACCGGCGCGAATGCTGCTCGCTCCCTTGGGCCGCAGGTCTAGTTGCTCCAAGCCCTCCAGCAACTGGTCCATCAGCACCAGCAGAAGCTACCGCTTGGAACGAAAATGCTGATAAAAGCTCCCCACGGCAACGCCCGCCCGCAGCGCGACGGCGTCAACGGACGTGGCCTCGTAGCCCTTTTCGCCAAACAAGGCGAGCCCGGCGGCGAGCAATTGGGTGCGCTTCTCCCGGCTGCGTCCCTGGCGGGGACTAGGCGGCAGTGCTTCGGCATCGAGCAGCCGCGGGCGGGGTGGTACTGGACTCACCGCGCCGCGGCCTTGTCTTGCAGTGCTCCGATCAGCGCCCCAATCGTCGCCCCACTCAGGGCTCCAGCGCAGCAGCACAGCATCCAGCCGCCAAACAACCCTGCCGCGGCCGGCGTGATATTCGGAAAGACGATGGAGAAAAAGGCGCTTGACAACGGATCCAGCAACAGCGTGGGCAGCGCCAGCGAAATCGCACCCGCCGGCCACTGGTTGTGTGGCAAGCCCGCCAGCGGGTCGAAGAGAGTGGGGAGACCGAGCACGTCTATGGCGAAGGCCGCTATGCGGCTGAGAGCTGGCTCTCGCAGCGGCGGATGATCTTTA
>CALCEB010000046.1 GCA_937900045.1 uncultured Acidobacteriota bacterium | reverse complement strand
CTCAGCAGGGCAAATCAAATACGTTAGTGTATTTAAGAAATATGGTACTAAGCATCTGGGGCCTCGCGGAATTACGTGGCATTGTATTCACCCCAGACTCAGTAACTTTGGGGTGCCTCACGACCTATACCGACGTGCTGCGCCACGAGGCATTGCGCCGTGAATATCCGCTGTTGGCCGCGGCGGCGGCTGAAACCGGGGGCATCGCCACCCAGAACCGGGGCACGCTAGGTGGAAATATCGTCAACGCCTCACCTGCGGCGGACTCGCCGCCCGCGCTGTTGGTCTACGATGCGGAGGTTGAACTGGTGTCCGCTCACGGCTCACGTTGGGTGCCATACAGCGATTTCCACACTGGGTATAAGACCACTCGCCTGGCTGCGGATGAACTGTTGGCGTGCATTCGTCTGCCACGCCAGACGGCCGGATGGCAGCCCTACTATCGCAAGGCCGGAACACGTAAGGCGCAAGCCATTTCCAAGGTTTGCTTTGCCGGCCTGAGAAACAAATCGAGCGGGCAAGTCCGGATCGCTTTGGGCAGCGTCGCCCCTGTTCCCTGGCGATGCAGGAAAACAGAAGCCGCCATTCGAGCCGGGGGTGATCCGGCGGCAGCGATGGCCTCGGAAATTGCGCCAATCGATGACCTACGTTCTACGGCGGCGTATCGCCTCCGGGTGGCACAGAACCTGCTGAGGGAATTCCTCGATGCCTGATTCCGGACGGACAATTTGCAGCCGTCGTGTGGTGCTGCCGGAAGGTATGCGCCCGGCATCGATCGAGATTCAGGACGAACGGGTTGCTGAGGTCGGGCCTTATCGTCCGGAGGCCGCCGAGGATTTTGGGAATTGGGTGATCATGCCCGGCCTCGTCGATACCCACGTCCACATCAACGAGCCGGGAAGGACCGATTGGGAAGGGTTTGCCACCGCTACCCAGGCCGCGGCGGCGGGGGGCGTGACCACGCTCATCGACATGCCGCTCAACAGCATTCCCGCCACGGTTTGTACGCAGGCGCTGAGAAGCAAAATGGAGGCCGCACCGGGAAAATGCTGGGTAGACATCGGCTTTTGGGGCGGGATGATTCCCGGCAACGCGGGCGAAATCCGGCCTCTGTGGGAAGCGGGTTGCTTCGGGTTCAAATGCTTCCTGGCGCCTTCAGGCGTAGATGAGTTCCCGGCCGTGAAGGAAGCAGACCTCCGTGAGGCCATGCCGGAAATTGCTGCTTGTGGCGGCGTTCTGCTGGCTCATGCTGAAGATCCGGCTCGCCTGCTGGCGGGTTCTGGCGATCCGCGCCAGTATTTGAATTACCTGGATTCCCGCCCAAGCCAGGCGGAAGACTCTGCTATTGAACTTCTCTTGCGGTTGAGTGGCGAAACCGGGTGTCGCATGCACATTGTTCATCTTTCTTCGTCCTGCTCGCTGCCCCAGTTGGCGGCAGCGCGCGCGAACGGTTTGCAAGTGACGGTCGAGACCTGTCCTCACTATCTCACGTTCGCTGCCGAGGAGATCTCCAGCGGCGCCACAGAATTCAAGTGCGCTCCACCCATCCGGGAGGCCACGAACCGGGATGCGCTCTGGCAGGCGCTGGGAAGCGGCGGAATTGATTTTGTGGTATCTGACCACTCACCCTGTCCACCCGCTATGAAGCATAAGGGCAGCGGCGATTTCTTCCAGGCTTGGGGCGGAATCTCATCCCTCGAATTGGGACTCGCCGCAGTTTGGACCGGAGCTCGCCACAGGTCCGCGCGTATCGAGGACCTGGCGCGTTGGATGTCTTCTGCGCCGGCCTCGCTCGCCGGCCTGGGACACCGTAAGGGCTCGATTGCTCCTGGTTATGACGCCGACTTTGTAATCTGGGAGCCGGAAGCTGAATTCACGGTCGATCCGCGCCACCTCCGGCAACGGCATAAGTTGACACCTTATGCATGCCGGCAGCTTTTCGGGGTTGTGAAAAAGACATTCTTGCGGGGTGATCCCGTTGATTTAGAGGGTCCCGCGCCGGGCCGTATTCTGAGGCGATGCAATGGCTAACAGCAGCCATTCGCCAGCCGCATCTTCAATAGGAACCATGCATACCGGACAGTTTACCAGTCTATTGGAGCTGGCCGGCGAGCCCGCCGGAGGTTCGGTGCTTGCCGCCAGCGATGACTTCTTCGCGGAGAAAGAGAACCTGATCAAGGCGCCAGACCCGGTTTTTCTGCCGGGCAAGTACACGGACCGGGGAAAGTGGATGGACGGATGGGAGTCACGGCGGAGACGTGTGGCCGGGAACGATTGGGCCGTGGTCCGCCTGGGCATTCCGGGAATCATCCGTGGCGTTGTCGTGGACACGCGGCATTTCACGGGGAATTATCCCGCGCAGGTATCGGTCGAAGCGTGCACGGCCGCACTGAACACCCGCGTGGAAGACCTTTTGGACTGGATTGAGCTGATTCCGAGGTCGCCGGTCAGCGGGGACAGCCGGAACTGCTTTCAGGCCACCGAAACCCAGCGGTTGACCCACGTGCGGCTCAACATTTTTCCAGATGGAGGAGTGGCCCGGCTGCGCATCTACGGCGAGGCCATCCCGGATTGGCGGAATTTCGGACCGGAAATCGATTTGGCCGCTGCCGAATGCGGCGCTACGATCATCGGTTCGAGCGACCACCACTACGGTCATCCGCAGCATTTAATCATGCCGGGTCCCGGCCGAAATATGGAGGATGGCTGGGAGACGCGGCGGCGGCGAGGCCCGGGCCACGATTGGGTGATCCTCCGCCTGGCCGCCGAAGGCATGATTGAGCGAGTGGTGGTGGACACAACGCATTTCAAAGGCAACTTTCCGGATGCCTGCTCGCTCGAGGTCAGCTCAACGGGCGAGGAGGGCTCGTGGATCGAGGTGCTGCCCTCTCATAAACTTCAGGCGCATTCTTCGCACGTCTTCCGCCCGATTCCAGCGCCGGATTTGACGGCGCGCTTTGCCCGATTCCATATCTATCCTGACGGCGGTGTGAGCCGTCTGCGCTTGTACGGGCGCATGAGCAAAGAAGGACGCATCCATGCTAACCTGACCGCGCTGAATGCTGCGGTAAAAAAGCAGGCGGTGGCCGATTTTATCCGCTGCGGCGGATCGACGGCATGGGCGAACGAAATAGCGGGCGGACGCCCCTATGCTGGTCTGCAGGCGCTTGAGACGGCCGCCGATCGTGCCTGGGGTTGCTGTTCGCGGGAGGATTGGCTGGAGGCGTTTTCGTCCCATCCTCGCATCGGACAGGCGGCGGACGGCAAATGGTCACAGGAAGAGCAGGCGCGGGCGGCAGATGCCGGTATCGGCACGCTAAACGGGCTGGAAGAGCTGAACGTTCGATATTCTGAAAAGTTCGGGTACAGCTTCATCGTCTGCGCGACCGGCAAAACGGCAGAAGAGTTGCTTGGGATCTTGAGGCGGCGGCTTGAGAGCAATCTCGAAGACGAAATCCTGAATGCAGCAGAAGAACAGCGCGCGATCGCGCGGCAAAGGCTAAGGAAACTACTGAGCGAATGAGCGCCATCACCACTCACGTCCTCGACTGCGTCTCCGGCAAACCAGCCTCTGGTATCCCCGTGACGCTGGAGTATCAGAGTCCGGAAGGAAACTGGGAGGTGATCGCCCAGAAACAGACCGGGGCCAACGGGCGCGTCCGCGATTTTCTTCCGGATGGTCAATCGCTAAGACCCGGTCTCTACAGTCTTCGCTTCGACACCTCGGGCTTGTCGGCATTCTTTCCTGAAGTGGTGCTCCGGTTCCGGGTGGACGATCCAGCGCAGCGCTTTCATGTGCCCTTACTGCTCAGTGCATTCGGTTTTACGGCCTATCGAGGTAGTTGATTCCATGTCTGCCGTGCTTGTTGAGAATCAATACGGGAAATCGTCCGTGCGGCTGCTGAAAGTAGAACGTAGCGGTTCACAGCACTCTGTGAGGGAGCTGAACCTGGATATTCAGTTCTCGGGGGAGTTCTCAGCCGCCTACCTGGAAGGTGACAACACTCTGGTCTTGCCGACAGACACGATGAAAAACACGGTGTATGCCTTCGCGCGCCGCCAGCCGCTCGGCGAGATCGAGGAATTCGGCCAGCGGCTCGCCGGTCATTTTCTCAGCAGGAGCCATCCGGTTTCAAAGGTGAAGATCGACGTTTCAGAAACTAATTGGGACCGGATTCGCGTCGACGGCCAGGCGCACGATCACTCCTTCACTCGCTCCGCTGAAGAGCGTCGAACAGCCGTGATCGTCCAGGATCGCGCCGGCGTCACTATCAAGGCAGGGATCGCTGATCTGAGGGTGCTGAAAACCGCCCGTTCGGCGTTTGAAGGGTACCTCCGCGACGAATACACGACTTTGAAGGAAGCTCGAGATCGATTGTTTTGCACCATCGTGAAAGCGGAGTGGACTTACGCGCCGGGAGTATCCGATTACGGCGCGATGTGGCAAAGGGCCCGGGCAACGATCCTGGAAGTTTTCGCCAGGCACAACAGCCGCAGCGTCCAGCACACGTTGTACGCAATGGGAGAGAACGTGCTGAAGCGGATTCCGGAAGTAACCCGGATCGAGCTGTCGCTACCCAACCGGCATTGCCTGTTGGTGGATTTGGCGCCGTTCGGCCTCGATAATCCAAACGAAGTTTTCGTGCCCACCGATGAGCCTTTCGGAGTTATTGAGGCCGTTGTGACGCGATCTTGAGCCGCCGGGGATTTATGCAGGAAGGATTCATGCGCGAGGTGATTGCGCTCTCCATTGAGAACGTCCGGAGCGGTCGCGGCGGACCCTTCGCCGCGGTTGTGGTCAAGGAAGGAGCGGTGATTGCGAGGGGTGTCAATCTGGTAACAAGTACGAATGACCCGACCGCTCACGCCGAGGTGGTCGCAATTCGCGCCGCCTGCCAGACTCTGAGTTCTTTCCAGTTAACCGGCTGCGAGATCTACTCCTCTTGCGAGCCGTGTCCGATGTGCCTTGGCGCGATCTACTGGGCCCGGCTGGCGCGCTACTATTACGGGAACAGCCGGCTCGAAGCGGCGAAGATCAACTTCAACGACTCGCTGATTTACGATGAAATCAGCAAGCCACCCGAAAGCCGAACCATTCCGGGAGTGCACCTGCTTGCGGACGCGGCTGCGGAGGCCTTTAGGGAATGGATGCGGTCTCCATTGAAAGTGCCTTACTGAGGGAAGCGCGAAGGATTCATTGGCGCCATGGCAGCGGGATCTGCGGCAAACGATCGAGATCCAGCGGACGATAGAAAATCGGGGGCGCCTTCACAGTAAAAAATTAACGGTCCTCATAAGCGGCCAGGAAGTCATCGCGCGATATTCCCGCCTGGGTGCAGATGGCGCGAAGCGTGGAAGACTTGATTCGCGAATGGTTTGGAATGGTGAGCGGGGTTTTGCTCCCGTTAGCGTTTTCACGAGCCATGGAGATGTGCTCCTTCTCGCGCACCAGCCGGAAACCCAGCCGTTCTAGGGCGCGAACGACGCTCCGTTTCGGAGCGTCAACCGGAAATTTTGCCATCAACGGTCCACCCGCGCTTCGGCGACAAACGCCTCGAGAACCGGAGGATCCGCGTCCAGAACTTCGGGGCCGAAAGTCTCCACGTGAAACCGAATGGCTGAGGTCGCGTCGGCTAATGCCTCCTCATAGGATTTCCCTTCACCGACAATGACGCCCTTGAGCCCCAGGGGGTAGGCCACATAGCCGTCGGGATGCTTTTCAACGATGATTTTTACCTGTCGCATTGTTCACCCTCACCTTCCTGGGTCGAGCTAACATTCTGAAGCTGCCATTCACAGTTTAACCCATAGTAAATCCGAATGCTCACAAGGCCCGGTAGTGTCTCAGTTTGCTGTAGCGGCGCTCTATGAGCGCCGGAAGGTGTTGATAAATAAAATTCGGCGCTCATAGAGCGCCGCTACAGCAAACTGAGACACCACCCAAGGCCCATTTCAATGTCAATCGAGGGTTTCGCCGTGCTGTTGGGGTTCTCCAAGATTCGTCGGGCAGGTATGGGCGCATCGCCTGCGGAGAGTGTCCAACCGGTTGGCGAAACGTAACACGATTGCCGGAATCAAGCTACATGCCGCTTTCTCGATCACATTCTGGCATTGCCGGCAAGCAATGCCACAGGAAAGCTCTGAAATAGATCGTGGATGTGGACGTATCGTCTGCCGGGGGACATAACCACTTCGCCGGTAAATATGTTGTTCCATCGGGGCGGCGGCCCGGCGGGCAGCATGAGACGGCTCTCGCTTCCCCATGCCGTCCGGCCCAACGGAAAACTGGG
This sequence comes from uncultured Acidobacteriota bacterium, assembly GCA_937900045.1. Lineage (GTDB taxonomy): Bacteria > Acidobacteriota > Terriglobia > UBA7540 > UBA7540 > CALCEB01. Next base: position 24,873 of record CALCEB010000046.1, on the reverse strand, counting down.
GGCATTCGTCATCCCCAGCAACATCCGGGGTACTGCCACGAGGGCCCATTCGTCTTTCCAGCGCCGCGCGAAAGCGCAAACGTGATCGAGAGCCGGTCCTTGAACTTCCAGCGGCAAGTAATCTCCTTCATGAAAAAGGCCCGGGTGGCTCGTCCTGAAATTCAAAGCTTTCGAGGTTACGTAAAGCTTAATACGCCCGTCCTGCCATCGTTCGAGGAGGTCCCGCACCAGCCTCTGCGGTCTTGCCTCTCCGGCTCTTTCCAAGCTTTCCAGAAGCCGGGCCCTCAAAGCAAAATCGACCGGACCGCGATTATCCGGGTCGACCAACCGCAAATCCCAAAGCTCGGAACCTTGGTAAAAATCGGGAACACCTGGGCAACAGATTTTAATGAGTAATTGAGAGAGCGCATTCAGCGCGCCAAAGAAGGCAATCGCGCGGTGGAATCGCAAGAAGTCCCGCAGAAACCGGTTGTCCCGTGACGGTTTTAGAATTTCCTGAATGAAGCCGGAGACAATTTTCTCCCGGCCGGTGTCAGGCTGGATCCATCGCGTATGCGCCTTCGCTTCCCGCGCAGCTTTAATCATGTAGCTTTGCAGGCGCTCTCGAAAGGCCGGAGTTTCGCTTGCTTGGAGAGGCCAGGCCCCGGCCAGCGTCTGGTAAAGGAGAACTTCCTCATTCCGATCGGGAACCGGATGCCCTTTCCAATGGCCTTTTTTGGCATCGTTCCACCGGCTCCATAGAATGAGGCGCTTTTCCCAGGCTGCGGTGACTTCAGAAAGCACATTAATCCTGGCCCGCACATCTTCGGAACGCTTCGTGTCATGCGTGGTGGTGGCGTTCAGAGTGGCGGGATTGTGGACCTTGCGGCTTTTCATGCGATGATGGAACTCATCGAGCGTCACTGTGCATTGGTTGGGCGCGCCACCGACCTCATTGGCAGACATCAAGCGGTTATAAACGTACAGCGCAGTATCTTCGCATCCTTTCGCCATAATGGGACCGGTGAGCTGTTGCCAGCGCACGACAAAGCACAGCCAGTCTTGCATTTGCTCTGGGGTAACGGCGGGAGACTCTTCGAGCATCAGAACGCGGCGGAGGAAATCAAACGCGGGTGAGTCCAAAGCAGGGCTCCGGCGCTCTGCTTCTTGCAAAGCAAAGCGGATGTATCGCTGATCCCTGGCCGAAACTGGAAAATCCCGAATATACGTGCGATAGACTGGAAAACAAGCTGTTACTTCCACGAGCGCCTTGGCCAGCTCCTGCAACGGCAAGTCCCGGGCCAGTCTGTCGCGCTCCGCCAAACGGCCGAGCATGCTGCCCAGGGAACGCATCTCGCCGCCAAACAGAGTTTCCATCACCAGGATTTTCTTATCATGAACGATATCCTCGAAAGAAGCATGGAACCCCACAAACTGGTCATAAATCCTGGTCAACTCCGAGACTCCCTCAGGCTTGATAAAGATGCCGTTCACGATGTTGAGGAAATCATAACCCGTCGTCCCGGAGACGGGCCAATCCCTCCGCAAGCTCTCGCCTTGTGCAAGAATTTTCTCCACGACAACATAAAGCGGCTTTGGCGCTGGCTTCCCTGGGCGCCGGGGCATCTGGCCGGAAGTCAAATACTCTTGCAGCCGGTGGAGGTAAACTGCCGGGTCACGCAGGCCGTCAATGTGATCAACACGAATTCCAGTCACCGTACCCTGAGCAACCAGCCGTTTGAAGAGCGCATGGGTCTCCGCGAATATCCCCGCATCTTCCACCCGGACACCCACAAGCTCACTGATCGCAAAAAAACGGCGGTAGTTTATCTCTTCGTTCGCCAGCCGCCAGAAAGAAAGCCAATAATGCTGCTGATCTAAGAGGTTTTCCAGGAGGTTGAAGCTGCCGGGGTCGCTCTTCCGGCCGTTAAAAGCCCTCAGATTCGCGTCAATAAATTGTTGCGCTGCGGTCGAGTCTCGATAAACTCGAAGTAGAAGGTCTTTTACGGTCGCCGAGCCGGACATCCGCTCATCCTCAGGTTCCGAACCGGCGGGAGAAGCTTTGGGATTGGAAGGCGAAGAAAACGCGCTTGAAATGCTGATGATCTTTCGAATCTGGCGGACGGCTGCATCATCCGGTCCCCGGGAGTTTTTTAGCGCATCGAACTGATAGCTTAAGATCTGGCTATAAGACCCGATCGACACGGGAAGCTTATTTTCATGGTAATTGACGAAGAAGCGGCCTTCTTCAATCGTCAGCACCAACTCTCCATTTTCCACGACCCGGTGGAAGGGCGCTCCGAGTATGGGAAGAAGCACTTTGTTCTTCAGAGCATTCTTTGCATGATTCCACTCGATATCAAACCAGCGTGCAAAGGGTGAGGCGGACCCCTTCTCGAGAACATCCATCCAATAGGGATTCTCGCTGGAAGCGGCCATGTGATTCGGGACGATGTCCAGCAACAAACCCATGTTCCGGCGTTGCAGGTCGCGTCTGAGGTCTTCGATCTGGGTTTCGTTGCCGAGTTCCGGATTAAGCCGGGTAGGATCGGTGACGTCATAGCCGTGGAGGCTTCCTCGCCGGGAACGAACGAGTGGAGACGCATACAGGTCCGTGATCCCAAGTGTCGCCAGGTAAGACACAAGGCGGCGTGCGTCTTCAATCTGAAATTGCCCGTTAAGCTGCAAACGGTAAGTGGAGTGAGGAATCCGCAAAGTGGATCACCGGGTCAGGCCAGGTGGATTTGAAGCTTTTCGGCGATCGAGTTGATATGCTTAAGCTCACTGGAAGCTTTCTCATTGCCCTGGTCAGCTTTCGACTTTATATCCGGGTAAACCTTTCGAAGCATCTCAAAGCACGTGTTCTGAACCTTCCTGAGGTTCACCTGAAAGGGAAGGGTGGAGATTGCATTCAAAGCCGCTTCAAGCGTGCTTAACAACGCTGGATCGTCCGGGTGGGCGGCGAGGTTCTGAGCGAACCCCTCAATCCTTCGGCGGATCCCGAATTCGAGCGTCGTCGCGTCAAGCTCAACGGCCACGGATTTCGCCTCATCCGAGAGGCTGAGGATGCGGTTCGCATCGAACTCGCCGGCCGCAAAGGCTTTTCGCATCTGGCTGTTCAAGGCCACTGCCGCAGCGGTGCGGAAAGCGGTGGGAAGTGGAACCGCAAGGTCCGAGAGGAAACGCATCAAAGGCGCATGGTTTTCATAAATCTGGCTGTGCGCGGCTTCGGCTTCTTCCAGCACCGTGTCCAGAATCAGCCTCACAATCTTGCGCTGCTCATCCCGGAAGAGCATCTTGAGGGAATAGATGTTCTTGCCAAATTCTTTTTCGAGGAGCTGCAGGACTGCCGGAATATCCGCTCTGGAGAAGGCTTCTGACAATTCCTTAGCCAGCGCTTGGTAGGTTTCGCTTTCCGGCGAGGACCGCACCCCGCCGCTGATGTTGTGATCGCCAAAATGCAAGACGCCAAAACTGAGCATGGAGGAATCGCGCGTGATTGCAGATGTGAAACGGGCGCGTCCCAGAGCCAGTTTCAGTTTTCCCGCCTGGGGACTGGAATATTCATCCCGGTCCACGGTGTAGCAATAGATGCGCGTGTGATCCGTGTAGGGCTCAAAAAGCGAACTGATCGCATAGTGGGCGGCAACCTTCAGGAAATCGATCACGGCAGGCTTTACGAATTTTTCATAGATCCGCGCGCCGTCTCCGTGTTCAGGAAGATTACTTTTAGCCTTTGCCAACCGCTCCAGAAAGGGCGTTTCGCTGTAGCCATTGAAGAGTTGCTGAGCGAGATAGATGGCGCGCCCGGCGTAGTGAATCACCTGAACCGTTTCGATGCCGGAGAGTTCATCAAAGAACCAGCCGCAACTCGTGTACATCAGCATGGCGTGGCGCTGCATCTCCAGAAGCTTGAGCGTGGTGATTTTCTCTTCGCCGCTCAGTTCCCGGGCCGCGTGCCGGGCGAAGAATTTGGCAAGGCTTTCCTCGGAGCGGTCGAGAATGACGTCAATATAACCGTTCCTTGCCGCCCAGGGGTCCTTGAGCAGACCGCGGGCCTTCTCCTCAAACTTTGGAGCCAGATCGTCCCGCAGCCAATCCAGGGCTTCCCGTAAAGGCGCGCACCACTCTTGGTTCCAGCCGGCATGTCCCCCATTGCATCCACAGTTGCTTTTCCATCGTTCCACGCCGTGGACGCAACTCCATGAACTGTTTTCAAAGATTTCAACCTGATGGGTTGGAGGCCGCGTTTCGAGGAATTCTGCGTAGTTGGTGATTTGGGCCAGCTTGTTCGTTTCAATGTAATGCAGCGCGTAAGTCAGGGCCATCTCTCCGTAGCGGTGATGATGACCATAGGTTTCGCCGTCCGTCGCAATGTGAGCCAGTTGGGGTAAGCCGCTGCCATCATCTTCTGGAAATGCGCCCAGCAGTTTCTGTGCGAAAATTTCTCCATTGTTCAGAAGACCCTCAAAAGCAACTGCTTTTGAGATAGGCCCGTCGTAGAAAAACACGTTCATTCTGTGCCCCGATGGCAGCCGCATCAGGTAGGGCACCTTCGGATCGATTTGCTCGCCGCTGACGTCCTTCCAGGACCGGCTCCCAATCTTCCGGACCCGGGACGCTTGGCGCGGCGCGAGGATGGTGAATTTGATCCCAAGTTGCGACAGAACCTCCAGCGTCTCAAGGTCCACCGCAGTCTCTGGGAGCCACATCCCTTCGGGTTTCCGTCCGAAGCGGTGTTCGAAGTCTCGAATTCCCCAAATCACTTGCGTGTATTTATCCCGTGAGTTGGCGAGAGGCATGATCATGTGGTTGTAAGCCTGGGCCAGGGCGGAGCCATGACCGGTGAATCGGCCTTGGCTGGCCTGGTCAGCGGAGAGCACCGCTGCATATACCTTGGGAGCGTTCAGTTCCATCCAGGAAAGAAGCGTCGGCCCGAAGTTGTAGCTGATGTACTCATAGTTGTTCACAATTTGGACGATCCTGTTTTCGCCGTCCATGATGCGGGACTCAGCATTGGGAGCGTAGCACTCGGCGGTGATGCGCTCATTCCAGTCGTGGTAAGGGTAGGCCGAGTCCTGCAGTTCAACGGTTTCGAGGGAGGGGTTCTCACGCGGGGGCTGATAAAAATGGCAATGAATACAGACGTATTTCATGACAACTCCCGAAGAGGATTTTGAACCAGAACAACAAGGGCCGTTGGGGGCATCATCAGCGTGATCTCTCCCACCGAGTCTTGTGCCGGCGGGGTCAGGCTGCCGGGTCCTCGCCAGCGCTTATCCGAAGAATCCAACACTTTTTGCCACGTTCCGCCCCGAATGGGCAACGTCACTGAAGTTTGACAACTATTGAAGCTGAAAATCAACTGAGCTTCCGCCGAACCCTTCCAACGGCGCAGACTGAGGACTCTCTCTTCCTCAAATGAAATGGCCTCGCAAGATTCTTTGCTAAGCTGGTTCAGTGGGGAGCATTGGTTTCGCAGCCGGATCAATTCGCGATAGAATTCCTGCAATGTCCGGTGGGGTTCTGCAAGACGCGCGCTGTGATTGAGCTTTGCAGCCGCAAAAGTTGGCTCACCCTGTGGGTCCGGGGCTTCATGACTCCATTCAAAGGACGCAAATTCCTCATGTCGTCCCTTTCGGACGGCTTCGATAAGCTCAGGGTTCGAGTGGCTGACGAAATACGGGAATGGAGCGGTTTCGCCATACTCTTCTCCCATGAAGAGCAGCGGGATGAACGGCGATAAGAGGATCGCGCCTGCGGCAAGCTTCAGCGATTCAAAAGAAACAAGTTGAGCCAGGCGCTCACCCAACATGCGGTTTCCAATTTGATCGTGATTCTGTGCGCAGACAACGAACCGGCCGGCGGGAATTTCCAATGAGGAGTTCCCGTGGCGATGCTCCCGGAATGCCGAATACTGCCCGGAATAAACAAAGCCTTCCTGGAACGCCTTACCCAGGTGGCTCACTTTTCCAAAATCTTTGTAGTAGCCTGTCTTTTCACCCGTCAGCAGGACGTGGAGGGAGTGATGAAAATCATCGTTCCACTGCGCGTCCATGCCGTATCCGCCCAGCTCACGGCCACGCAGCACCCGAACATCGTTCAGGTCACTTTCAGCAATCAGATGGATCTTTCTGCCTGAATTCTTTGCGAAATTGTGAACGGCTTCAGAAAGTTCACTGAGAAATGGATAAGCGCTGGGGTCAACGATGCCGTGAATTGCGTCCAAACGGAGCGCGTCAATCCGAAATTGTTGGATCCAGTAAAGAGCATTCTCCATGAAGTAACGCCGCACCTCGTCGCTCCCGGGCCCATCAAAATTGATGGCCGGTCCCCACGGCGTGCGGTAGCGATCCGTAAAATAAGGCCCAAAATCTGAAAGGTAGTTGCCTTCGGGTCCCAAGTGGTTATAGACCACGTCAAGGACAACCGCCATTCCCTTTTGGTGGCAAGCATCGATCAGCCGTTGCAAACCGGTTGGCCCGCCATAGGTGTTCTGGACTGCATAGGGGTAAACGCCGTCGTAACCCCAGTTACGGCCTCCGGGGAATTGGACTACTGGCATGATCTCGACCGCCGTAACGCCGAGCGACTTGATTTCATCAAGGTGTGCAAGGATCGCTTCGAATGTCCCTTCGGGAGTGTAGGCGCCCACGTGAAGTTCGTAGATGATGTAATCTTCAAGCGGAAGACCCTGCCAATCGCTGGGCTTCCACGAAAACATGCGGGTATCGACGATCTGAGAAGGCCCGTGAACTCCGTCGGGTTGAAACCTTGAGGCTGGATCCGGCCGCTCCAGACCATTGGACAGGCGATAGAAATAGAGACTTCCAGCCTTGATTCCGCCAGCCACCGCTGTGAAGTAGCCCCGTTCGTTTTTCTGCAAAGGGACAACCTGCTGCTGAGGAGAAATCATCTGCACTTCTACTGCGTCAACTCGGGGCGCCCAAACGCTGAATCGATAACTGTCCGTATCTGCCGGCACAGCCCCAAGGCTCATGAACAGGTTAGGCTGAATATGATGGGTCATAAGAATGTGTTGCTGGTGTTGAGGCGATGAGCAAGTTGTTCTTCAAAATTAGCGCGTTTTTCTTCATAATATTTGATGCTTGGAATTCCTGCATGGCCTCTCATTTGTTATTGGGCCGCCAGCCGCCAGCCGGCCCGGCGCCAAGCATGGCGTGGCCCGCCACTCAGGTAGGGTCTAGAATGGCCGCGCGCACAGCGGCTCTAAGCTGGGCCGTTCTCAGCACTGGCTGCTCAAAGATACTATTCCTGAGTACGACTTGAGAAATGGAAAGGCATCGCACTGTTTGAAAGAAGGGTGTGCGAGATCTGTCCGCTGGACGATACTTTTCACTTCCGGCGCTGATAACGATGAAATCGGTCTACTTTGACGGGCGTCTTTCAATGCGTGAAGTTGAGACTCCGCGGCCGGGGCCCGGCGAGGCGCTGATTCGTGTGAGTGTTGCAGGAATTTGCGGCACCGACCTGCAGATCCTTAAGGGTTACTCGGGTTTCAGGGGGATTCCCGGGCACGAATTTGTCGGCGAGGTCGTGGAGTGCGAGCAGGCAAGCTGGATTGGCAAACGGGTCGCCAGCGAGATCAACGTCACCTGCAGGCGCTGCGACTGGTGCCGCCGCGGCCTTGGCCGCCATTGCGCGCATCGCGTCGTGATGGGCATTATCAACCGCCCGGGAGCATTTGCCGAGTTCGTCGCGATGCCTGCGGAAAATCTGCACGAACTCCCGGCGCATTTGCCGGACGAAGAGGCCGTTTTCGTGGAGCCTCTTGCCGCAGCGGCGGAAATTCTGGAGCAAATCACAATTCCCGCCGGAATGCGCGTTGCTGTCCTGGGCGATGGGCGGCTCGGCCTGCTGGTGGCGCAAGTGCTCAGCCAAGCAAGAGCGAAGACCACTGTGATCGGGCGGACCGCATGGAAGTTGGAGCTTGCGCGGGGTTGGGGTTTGAACACCGTGCGGGTAGCGCCCCCCAGTCCGGAAGCTCCAAAAGAGGACAGACTTCCGCCGAAAAGTTTCCCCATTGTTGTCGATGCTACCGGCTCTCCTCAAGGACTGGAGGAGGCATTGCGGTTGGTTGAGCCGCGTGGAACGGTGGTGATGAAATCAACTTTCCATCAACCAGCGTGTTTTGATACAGCGAAATTAGTGGTCGATGAGGTTACGCTGCTTGGATCGCGGTGTGGCAACTTCCGGACTGGGCTCGACCTGCTGAGCCGTCGTGGCGTCCGCGTGAGGCAGATGGTTTCACGAACTTTTCCGCTCGAAGCAGCCCTGGAAGCCTTTGAATTTCTGGCCACGACATCCTGCCTGAAGGCGCTCCTCACCAACCGCTGAAGGCGCCGCACGATTCATGTGGCTCACCGGCTATTACTGTTGATGGGGGGCTTGAGAATCTGGATTTTTGCTGGAATTTTCAGGTTGAGATGAGCTCTGCTGAATCCACAGGGCGGGAACTGGAATCTTGAATTGGAAGCTTGATGCGGGGATCATAGGGTCCGGCGTGATGAAGATTTCCGGATTATTTTCAGGCTTGGCGGCAGCCCCTTTGGAAGGGGCATTGGGCCCCAAACTTGCGCTAAGGTCCGTCTGAACTTGCTTTTTTACGAGACCCACAAGGTCAAGCGCCCGCTCCGGCTCCGGATTGCTCATAAACCAATGCCACACGTTCCCGGTTCGCAGGTTCTCCGCGCTGAGCAAAGTGATGCCCACGTCGATGCCAATCACGTAGGGGCTCACCCAACCCGTGCTTGGATTGAAAGCGTCAGCAAAGCCGTAGCGCCCGTAAATCTTCTTGCCGTAGCGCACCAGCATGGAGCGCAAGGCGGGAATGCAGATGTCCGGCGCGAACATCAACGAGCCGGCGGCAGCGCTCGGGACCACCGTGCCGTCAATCCGGGGGTCGTTGGGAGATGCCCCCCAGCCCACGTAACCCTTGCTGCTTTCCGAGGCGGTCAACCCCCAGATGTTTGCAGAATATCCGGGGAATTTGTGGGAGAGCAAATCACTGAACACGTGTTGTTGAGCGCGTGTGGCGGCCACCGAATTGGCGAAATAATTGACGTGGGGGACGAAGGCTCCGTTGGATGGATCGTCCGGCACCCGGTCGCGAAGATCGATCCAAGCCTGGGAATATTGCTGAATAAAGAGCGGCCCACCGCCCACATAAGTATAGCCACCCACTTCCTCCACCGGAAGTTTCCAGGAGAACCAGGTGGTAGGCGAAATGGGATGAGTCGGCGAACCGATTCCAAGCACGTAAAGAATCATGAGCTCACTATACGTATCCCAGCGGTAGCGCAGGAATCCGCCCCGAGGCGTCCAACCGTGTGAAAAATAGGTTTCACTTCCATCCATCATCCAAGGGAAATCAACGCGGTCATAAATACCCGTCGCAAGCTGGACAATTTCCGGGTCATTGCCGAAGTATTCGCGAGCTGTGAGGACGCCGGCCAGCAGCAGGGATGTATCAATCGAAGAAACTTCGCTGTTCCAGCGCCTCTGGCCGGTGACGGAATCCAGATAGTGGTAGAACCAGCCGTGTTCCTGCGGCGCCCGGTAATAAAAATAGCGCAACGCCGCGAGCACCCTTTCCCGCGCCATCTCCTGGCTGATCCAACGGTGGTCGGCGGCAATACAGAACGCGGTCAATCCAAAGCCCGTGGCCGCGATGCTGGCAACACGCTCATGATTAGGATTATCTTCCGGCTCGCCGTCAGTCCGCGCCCGGTCCAGGACCAGGCCGGTGCCAGGGTTCGTGTTATCCCAGAAATAGCGGAAAGAGCGGCGGGAAATGTCATCGATTAAATCATTATTGAGCTTGGACAGCCCTGGTGCCCGGGTTGGCTTCATGTTCAGATGTTGCGATGCGCGGGCTTGGACTGTGCCCAAGATTGGCAAGCAAACGAGAAGGAAGAAAAACACAGCCAGGCCGTGTCCCGAAAACCGGAACAACGGGAGTTCTGGAATGAAACGAAAATTCTGACAGTTCTTCCCGGCCAGTTCAGTGCAATCCTGTGGCACAACAGACTTCAACGCTCTTTCAAAACTTCTTGTCATCCTGAACCTGCCATCTCGCAAGGAGCTTTCAATTCCCGGCGAGGAGACTCTGCCGGCGAAGTGGCTCACCACTGACGCCATTAGGATTCTCAGCGGAGGGAGTCTGATAAGCCTTCGATCGTCCGGCGGAGAACCCTTCCGCGCGGCCATGACCGGACTTGGGCCTCTTCTGAGACCATATCGGCTGAACCACAACAAAACTTTTCATAAAAATGGACAGGCAGGCTCACGTCCCAGCCATTCGAACGTCGGCGCTCTATACACTTGGATGCGATTTGCTTTTGCCCAGGTTGCCGGATAATCGCCTTAAGGTCGAATCGAAAGTCCGAAAAAATCAACCCGGTCACGCACTGGGGCACGGCTAACGGCGGTAAACCCTCGTACCATGCCGGAGGCAGAGCCAGGCGAGGCCACGATTGTAGGTGTGAAAGTTTGCAATTCTGGCGGCGCCCTGCCGTTATCATCCTTCGAAGCGTAGCAGAACCGGATGAGACAAGAGAGACAGGTGAGACGGGTGAGACAGAATTTTTTACTTTTCCGTTTTCATGGGTTTGCGGGGCGGTATTCCCTCGGGATTGGCAAGCGGCGGAAAAAGATGTAGCTTTTTGCTCCATTTCCAAAATTCTCAAGGCTGCTCCAGAAGGCATTTGGCTCACCTAATCCCTAACACGGGACCTCACTTAAAGTCGCGGTTGAGAACCTTTCCGCGGGGCGTAAAATCGCAGACCTGGTTCTTGAAATTCCAAAAAAGAATGCGCGAACTCGGCTCGGCGAACGCCCGGGCAAAAGCGCCGCCGAACGCTAACGGCAGATTGGGATTTGCAAATTGTGCGGTTCACTTGCCGATCTCGACCAGCGCCAGCGCATACGGTGGCAGAGTCAGAGTCATCGTGGCTGGATCACTGCCTGACAAAGCCACAACTTGCGGTGGTGATAATTTGGCGGCATCACGCAATTGCTCCTGCTGCTGACGCGACGGGAAGTCCGGCCGGCCCAGGGCTTCCCACATTGCCAGAGGTGAGCCGCGATCCCGATCGACAATCTGAACACGGGCGCTGTGGTCGCCTCGGAGGCCGCGAAATGACAGCATCACTTGCTTGGCCGGTCCGGCCTTTTCAGGGGGCGAGTAATTCCAAACCGCAATGACCAGTGATCCATCCGGCCGCCGTGTGACGAGCGCCGAATCGGAATCGACGGCGAGCCGCTCATTTCCAAGTTGATGCAGCAACTTGAAGTCATTGAAAGCCGCTTTGGGGATGTTGCCAGCCGCAATCAAACCGTATCCCCCGTAAAACGGCCGCTTCACAACACCCTGTTCCTCAAACACGTCGGAGAACGCCCAATAACTCAGAATGTTCACCAGCCCGTCACATTGGGCAATGGTGTGGGCCAGCCAGGGCCCCATGAATGGAGAGTCGGTGATCTGAACGTTGTTTTTGTAAGTGGCATTATACTCAGAGAAGATGACGGGCAGGTCCGGCTTGGCGGAAGCTTTGACCTGATCGTGAACTTTTTTAACCGCCCGGTAGACCATTTGGTCCCGCGGGATCGCTTCGTGCGTCCCGAACACATCCTCCGCGCTATCGTTGGCGTAAACGTGGGTGGACACAAAGTCCACGGGCACATTCTCCTCCGCACAGTGCTTGATGAACCGGTCAACCCAGGCGGCCTGAGCGGTCGCAGGTCCTCCTACTCTCAACCGCGGGTTGACGCTCTTGATGGAGCGCGCCGTTACGTCATAAAGATGGTAATAAGTCGATTCCTTGGGTTCACCCGACCAGAAGTCGATGTTCGGCTCATTCCACACTTCGAAGTACCAGTGGGAAACTTCATCGATCCCATATCGATCCACAAGATGATGAACAAAAGTCTGGACCAGATTTGACCAGCGATTCCAGTCCTTGGGGGGTGAGGGGTAAGGGTGATACCAGAACGGATGGACCGTAAGGTTCGCTGCAAGTTCCTTGGGCATGAAGCTGATTTCAACGAAAGGGCGCGCGCCGCTCGCCAGCAATCCATCGTAGATTTGATCGACGTAGGAAAAGTTATAAACGGGTTTACCTTGCACATCCTCGCCGTACAGCCCAACCTGGTGATCCAAAATGCCGTGAAAGCGAATGTATTCAAAATCCGTAGCTTCCTTCACGGAGCGCAGATCCCGGCGATAGCTTTCGCGGAGCGAAAGGATGGCGCGCCCGGAGCCAAACATGCGTTCCCAGTAATGGGGGAACGGATGAGAGGGCGCTTGCGAGTTGATGGAAATGGTTTCCATGGCGGTTCCAGGAGGCGCCGTCTGGCTTTTAACCGTGCGTGGCGAAAGGCTCAGCATGTAGATGACGGATATCACCAGGAAACATGGTGCGGCATGCAACTGATGTTCCTTGCCGCTCTCTGGCCGAATTCGGTTGAGACACCGCATGGCAGTCCGTGACGATGATCTCGCAATCCTGAACACTTATTTCCGTGAAATTCTTCCGCCGGGCCTGGATAATTGGTAGGCTTGGGGCGGTGACCGGGAGAGCACGGTTGAAACCGCGCCATCCCAGTCCTCGAATTAGACCTCATGAATAAACCCGGTCAGGATTCCTGATTCTCTCGCGGCTCAGAGGGTTCAATCAAGACCGAGCGGGGAACCCTTTCATGCAGTATTCGTTCGGTTGAAGCCACCATCGGCTCAGCATGAAATAGACTCTGCATCACCGAATCATTCAGCAAGTTGCATGCGGCTGCCAAAATCATCCCCTGGTGGTGTGCCATCCAACAGCGCACGAGCTCATAACCCTCCGGCCTCTCAACTCGGGAAGGTGTGAAGTCCGCTGCCTCATAGAAGCCTAGAGAACCTTGCCAACCCATTTCCTTCATCGCTCGAAGGTTTTTGATGGCAATGGGAGCATCGACGCCCAGGGCAAGAAACGATGCATAAGGAGAAATGACCCGGCCTTTGATGGGCCGCGGCCTTAGCGCCAGAGCCGGCAAGCCAAAAGCATGATACTGATAGTGCCCATCGTCATCTCTCTCATTGCAGGCCGATTCTGAAATTCCCCAAGGTATCCGCTTCTGCTTTGAGACCTTCCGCTGGCAGACCACCACTGAGCGCAAGGTCTGGTCCAGGGCGGTGCGGGGGTAGGTCCGCATCCATAGCGCCGGCATGAGGTACTCAAAGAGCGTCCCGGACCAGGAGAAGAGCACTTGCCGGCCACTGCACCGTGTGTGCGCGCGCCCCAGGTGGAACCAGCTTTCCTGGGGCAAATCTCCTTTGGCGATGGCGATAAACGCGGCAGTCCTCGCCTCAGAGGCTAGCAATTCATAGCAACTCTTTTCAAGCTGTTGACCGGTTATGTCAAAGCCGATGGAAAGCACTTTCCTCTTCGGATTATATAGAAATCCAAAATCCATCTCGCAAACCAGGGCATCCGCCTGGGCTGCGAGCGCCTGAAGCTTCATCCCAAGGCTCTCCGCCTCGCGAATCGATGCGGGAATTAATCCTCTGACGGATTGCGCCGCGGCCACGATTTCCTTCGCCGTATTACGCCTTTCACAAACCGCCTTCAGCTTGCTGGTCAAACTCCTCAGGAATGAAGGCAGGGAGTTGAGAGTCAGAAGGCTGGCGGCGCCTTGAAGTCCTAACTCTGGGCAATCTAGCAACGGGCGATAATCGGCCGAGAGCCAAGGGGCCAAAGCAAGAAGCGCCTTGCGCTGCTCTGCCAATCTGATGGTTGTCTCTTCCACCCACCATTGAAGATCCTTCGAACCCGGCTCCACGCTGTGCAAAAGCGCTTCGCGAAGCCGGGAAAGGATCCGTTCTAGTGAAGGCAAGTCCCTTAACCAATCCGCAGAGTCTATCCGCGGCTGGTCCATCCAGGACTCCAGCTTGTCCTTGGCAAAAACCACTTGGGGACCTGCAGAAGTTGTATTCGCAAGCTCGATAATTAGTTTCAGATAGTCGTTGATTCCTTGCCACAGTCCCGGCCCGAAAATGGGCTGTCCGGCCATCCACAAGCAGCCTTGCTTAAGAGTCCACAGGCAACAGGCCAGATTTCCGCTGTCGACCGTGGAAACAAATAGGGGCTCAATAGGCTGAAGAGTCTGAATATCGCACCAATTCAAGAAGTGCCCCCTGAAACGGGGGAGACGAAGCGCGCTCTCCAGGCACTTCTCAGTTTCACTCACAAACTCAGGTAGGCTTAGGTAGCCAAGATGCCAGGCGGCCAGACGGGAATTGAGCAAAAGGCCGAGATTCGTCGGGGAAATACGAAACGCAAGCGAGCGGGGTTCCTCCTGAAAATTATCCGGAACCAGCCAGTTGGTTTCCGCATTGCTAAATGTCCGGAAGAAACGCCAGGTCTGCATCCCGGCGTGGCGCAGGAAAATCTCATCATCCCCGGTGATTTTGGCCTTTCCAGGGCGCAATGGCCTGTTCAGCCATTGGGAAAGAATGCCAGATAGAGCCCAGAGCAGCAAAATGGGGGATGCGATCAGCAGCGATTTAGGCCGCAAGACGCCGAGAGACAAAGCGATCGCAAGTGAAACCAAGGGCGTCCATTTCAAATAAAAGTCAACCGCAGTTCGTTTCTTGGTTTCGGTTTCCGATTCGGCAGCAGTCACCCACTCCAGAAGTCTGCGATGCGTAATAGCGAGGCGGACCACGGTCCTAACAATGGCATCCAGGGTCACCAAGGTCTGGTGCGCCACGAATGCCAATAGCATAAAAACGCTCAATTGATCGGCCACAAAGCCATCCGCGACCTCGGCGAGATGTCCGGACAGGTTTTCAACACGAAATACTTGGGGGAGCGACAATAGCAGCCGAAGATAAGAGGGAATCAGCAGAAGGACAAGAACAGCCACAGTCCAATGAGTGGCCCCGCCCGGCAGGAAGAACCAACCCGCCAAGAGCAGCGCAAAAGTGGCGCATTCCACCAGGCTTCGCCGCAGATTATCCAGAATTTTCCACCGGGACATGACGTTGATTGGATTCGGGACATTTTTGCCGGAATAATCAGGAACTCGTGGAAGCAGCCAGCGCATGATCTGCCAGTCTCCACGCACCCACCGGTGCTTTCGCCGGCTATAGGCGCTGAAGTGGGATGGATAGTCATCGATGACTTCCACGTCAGAAACCAACCCCGCACGAGCATACGCCCCTTCGATGAGGTCGTGGCTCAAAATCGAATTGACCGGGAATCGCTTGGCGAGCACGCGCTGAAAGACATCCACCTCGTAGATTCCTTTGCCGGTAAAACTGCCTTCTCCCACGAGATCTTGATAGACGTTTGAAATCGCCCTTGTGTAAATGTCAAACCCCGTCTCCCCGGAGTAAATATTGGCCAGGCGAGATCGATTGGCGGATCGAACACTGATTCCGACTCTTGGCTGAAGAATGCCATAACCTTCGA
Source organism: uncultured Acidobacteriota bacterium (assembly GCA_937900045.1). Lineage (GTDB taxonomy): Bacteria > Acidobacteriota > Terriglobia > UBA7540 > UBA7540 > CALCEB01. The sequence goes on along the minus strand of CALCEB010000046.1, from coordinate 9,418 downwards.
CGACGGTGTTGGTGGCTGGATCAATCACCGCGCGGTTCAACGGATGGGACATGGCGCCAACAAGACGGTGTGCCGACTCTCTGGGCAATTGGGTGTCTGCATCCAGAGTAATGACATACCGGATTTTAGGAAGAAGGGAGAGATCGCCGGTTTTGACGGGAAAACTATCAAATCCTCCTCGCAGCAAGCTGTTGAAGTCCAGTAACTTTCCTCGCTTCCGCTCCCAGCCCATCCAGGCGCCCTCGCTGGCGTTGTAGGTTCGAAGGCGATGAAGGTGGAAGAACCGCCCACCCGACCGCTCCGGGTATCTTTCATTCAGCCCCTTCACCAATTCAGAACAGAGCTCCACCAGGACATCCTGGTCATCGGACATCTTCGGAGAATCAGGAGAATCGGTGAGGAGGGCAAAGTGGAGATTCGTGTCTCGATTGCCCAGATAGCGGATTTCAAGGTCGCGAACCAATTGCCGGACTTGCGGCTCATTGATGAGCAAAGTGGGAACTGCCACTACGGTGGCGCATTCCTCCGGAATGCCGCGGGAGAAGTCCAATTTGGCCATTAGGCATGGCGGCAACAGGAATGAAACCAATTGGTTCATGACTCCGATGGCAGATTCGCTGGCCGGAATCAATAGGAGAAGCAGCGTCCCCCAAAGCGGCACATCCGTCCGGAGTCCGCTAAGAACGAAGGCTATGATGGCAAACATCACCACTTCAATCCCGACCAGGTAGAATATTTCCGGACCCGGTCCCTGCTGAATGGCTCTCTGGATTTGCCTGCCCAACGGTGGCCGGTAGCCGATCTCGCGCTCGAGGAGCGGCCGGCCTTTGTCAATCAGATAGTACCCCACATGGCTGCGGCGCTTGGCTTGCCGGGACTCGGAGTTCCATCTTTTCTGTGCGGTTTGAGCGCAGACAAGGGCTTTCCGGGCAATCTCTGATTCACTGTCCTTGGAGTTGGAAGCCAACTGCTGCACGGCGCCGCGATAGAAATTGCGGCTCTCATAATCCATGCGGGAATAAGCGCCGGCGGGGTCCTGGCGCAGCAAGCGTTCCGTCTCGCTTGACTGTTCGGTCAGGTCTTCCCATTCCGCATCAGCGATTTCACGCAAACTGATGATCAAACGTGAAAGCGGAATATCAGTTTCCTGCTGCTGATTTGCTTTTGCGGCGGGAGTGAAATCGGTAGCTTCGTTACGGAGGCGCCTGGATCTCGCGGCAATTTTCTCCAGCATGGCGAGCTGCATCAGGGGCCGGAGGGCCCACAATTCGCCGATCTCAAAAGCCGTTCCTTCCTGGACAGCACTGAAGTAGACGTCGAAAGCGCCCTCGTCAAAGGCGAAAGCCACTGCATGAAGAAAATCTACTGACGCCGTGTAACCGCGAGGCACTCTCTGACGCTCATCTCCTTCTCCAATCTCCACCTGGGGGAGATCGCGGCTGAACACGCCCGCCCGCCGCGTTTCCCGAAATGCTGAACGTAATAACCGTTCGTTCTCGACGAGCCAGCTCTCCTCGCCGGATAACTGGCCCAGGCCGGAAGAAGCTTTCCCAATCTCTTGGAGGGCTTTTTCGATTGTTTCTTTGGCCTCGCGCCACTTGACTTTCATCACAGGGCAACGCTTCCGCTTCGGGCAAAGACTCCATTGGCCTGCTTGGCGTGAAGCCTCCTCGCGGAGTCCTCTTTCAGACTCAACATCAAAAGGGGGTATTTCTTGCGGAATGCTACCCGGGGCCGGAGAAGACGGGGGTACCAGCGGGATTCCTTTGGAATGTTCAGGTTCAAACGCGTGGTCTTCCGCCATTTCGATGATTACCTGTAGTTTGCAGCCTGTAGTTCGAACATTTCCGAGTAACGGCCACGCTGGGCAACCAACTGGGTGTGGTTGCCCTCTTCGGCGATTCTGCCGTTTTCAAGAACAAGAATTCGATCCGCCATCCGGACGGTAGAGAACCGGTGTGAGATGAGTAGAGCCATCTTGCCCGCAGTCAGTTCGGCGAACCGTTCGAAAACCTCATGTTCCGAACGCGCATCCAGTGAGGCGGTTGGCTCGTCGAGAATCAGGATCTGGGCGTCCCGAAGATAGGCCCGCGCCAATGCCATTTTCTGCCACTCCCCGCCCGAAAGATCGACACCGCCTTCAAATCTCCGGCCCAACATTTGCTCATAACCCGCCGGAAGCCTTGAGACCACGTGGTGCGCAAGACTTTTGCGGGCCGCAGCCTCAATCCTGGGGCGATTCGTCTGCTCTGCAATGAGGCCCACTGCAATGTTTTTTGAGGCCGTCAGGTCATAGCGCATGAAATCCTGGAAAATGACGGCAATCTGGCTGCAAACGTCTTCCAGGTTGTATTCCCGGAGGTCGATTCCATCCAGCAGAATTTGACCGGAGGTGGGGTCGTAGAGTCGAGTGAGCAGCTTAACGATCGTCGTCTTGCCCTGTCCATTTTCCCCGATTAAGGCGATTCGCTCACCCGGTTCGAACCGGAAATTCAGATTATCGAGCACCAAGCGCGACGTGCCCGGATAAACGAAGGAGACATGATTGAATTCGAAGCCGCTGCGGATGGGGCGAGGCGCTGGGATCGCATTCGGCTTCGATGTGACGGTCGGCTTCATGGCAAAGAAATCGATCAGGTCGGTTAGGAAAAGCGCCTGGTCCGCGATGCTGGAAAGTGTGGAAAAAATCGACTGGATATTGGTGCTGGCGCCCGCAATCGCCCCGGCCAGAAAGGTGAGAGTGCCAACGCGGAATTTTCCAGCAACCGTCTTGTAAATCACCCAAGCATATGCGCCGTAGTAACCGGCGGTACTGAGTAAGGAAAGGGCGCAGGTGGCCCAGAGCCGGCGCTTGGCAAGTTCGACGTTTTGCTGATAGATCTTCTTGGAAAGTCCTTTGAACTGGTCCGTTAGAAATGAGCTGAGGCCGAACAGCTTCAGCTCCTTGGCGCTGTCCTTACTGGCTCCGAGCACGCGCAGATAATCCAATTGGCGGCGGACTGGCGTCTGGCGGAAGGCAAGTGAGTAACCCAAAAACGCGAAATGGCTCTCACCCAGGAAGGCTGGAACGACACACACAATGAGCACCAGCAGCAGCCAGTGTGAGTAGACAAAAATACCAGCCGCGAGCGTGACGGTGGTGATGAACTGCTGCAGAACACGGCCGGTCGCTTGAATCATTCCAAGCCTGTCGGTGGACTGGACCCGGGCCCGCTCCAGCTTGTCGTAGAAAACAGGGTCCTCGTACAATGCAAGGTCCAGACTCGAGGCGTGCTCCATGATTCGGACGGTAATGTGGAGGGTAAACTTGTCTGCCAACAAGGCGTCGCAATAATCGATTCCGCGGGCCAGACCCGTGCCGAACGCGGCCAAGCCGAATTCCAGCGCTACCACCCACCAGAACCGGTTAGGAAGGGCTCCACCCTTCGCAACGTGATCCACGACGGCGTTGATGATCCATCGTGTCACGGCAAGAAGGGCCAGAGGAATCAGCGCGGCTACAAGCCGCAGGGCGGCGCCTGAAACCACCACCAACGGCCCAGATTCCCAAACCATGCGGAGCACTGGGGGAATATTTCTAAGTGCCTTGAGGCGCTTATCCCAAGCATTCCAGAGGCTTTGATTCGGTTTGCCAGTATCCACGGCAAGTATCCAGATGTATCGAGATATCTATCTTATGTTTGATTGGAGGAAACTACAAATTAGCGTCGAGAAAAGGATAAGATTGCCGGTCAGACTGAGGATTCATCTGCCCGGGAGGCTGGCAGATGCCAACTTTACGGCCTTCACGCCCGGTATCGGGAGACGAGGCCTATCGCTGAGCCCACGATGAAAACGACGGGGACAACCAAGAAAAAGACCTTGGCGATTCCTCCCCATAATTCACCAATATTTGCTGGGTTAAATGCCACAGCGACGGCCGGAACAAAGAACGCCAGGAACATGACGACGTAGGCTTTCATTTTTATCCCTTCCAAACTCTGCATTTATTGCCGTTGCCAATGATAAACTGAGCAAATAAGAGGCCAAACGCCGACTGCTTCAATTCATTGCACTTAGCCCGCAACCCATTTCCGCACGATGTGAAATAACGTCATTATCCAGTAATTCCTTCCTCGCATGGGTGTGATCGACTCCTTACAAACTCTCCGGGTATGCATCAGAGGGGCTTGGGCTTCGGGATCGATTGGGTGTGCACGACCGCGACGTATTCCAACTCCTTGGCCCTTGATTTACTAATGAAACTTCCGGGGTCCACCACTCCGTTCAATATCCCTAACATAAAGAAAAAAAGTCGTTATGACGACTCCGGAACGGTAATCTCAAGGCAACGTTAAGCGGGCCGTAAGCCAAGACCCGCGAGCTAGCGACCCGCCGTACCGCTCGGTGCTTATCCATTTCCAGGCAGAGGCCTCTATAAAAACCGATAATACTATTATACATACTACGGCAAAAAAACGGTAGTGGGTCAGTTTGCCGTAGCGACTACCTTCTCACTCAAATGTTCTCAGCCAACAAGCAATGAGCCCATAGCTACAGATCATAGCTTCCGCCACCCTGCTGGCCGCCGCACGGCTTGCCAGTCTCGCCAGTCTCGTGGCTTCTACCACCTTGCCATGGGCAACAACCATTATCTCCTACTCCAACTCTCATTTGGGGCTAGCTGATCATCGCCGCCGACTGGAAGTTCCTGGAGACTCTGTCGGCTCAACTCTGCACGCCAGCGATCTGTTTGTAGCATGCGTGCTTCCCGAATGAATTGCGTGTTCACATCTGACCAAACGGTCAGATTTTTGTTTGGACCGTTGGCGAAGCACCGCCGGACGCTATCTTCGCTAGCGAGTATATACCCAGCCTCCACCACCGAGCAAAAACACCACCAAAAGAACAATCAATATGGTTTCCACGTCTCACCTCATTTGTAAGAGGAAGCTGGTGGACTCGTCCAAACCGCAGCCCTCTTGCTTCCCCACAAGCAACATCATAGACGCAACGAAGGCGGGCGTCTGCCCGATTGTGACCAGGTGTCTGTGCGTTTGTGCACACCTCCGTATTGGTTAAGGCCACGAAAGGATCACCGCGGTCACAGTCATTTTGACCAGTGCAATGAGCAAAGTAGTACAGACAGTGGAAAGACAAAACGGACAGAATCTAAGCGGTGCTGGCTCGGCTGGAGATCGTTCGGGCGGTAATTGTCTGAGGGGTTGCTCCGTCCTCGAAAACGCGCACTCGGCCGCACAGAATTGTTCAAACAATCTTGGGAGCGGACCGCCGTGATTCCGCCGAAAAGACTTCGGACTCGAAACCAGAACCAGGCTGGAGGGTGGCATACTGAGGCGAACAGGCGGACGTTATCGCTTGGCCCCGAACTCAAGACGGAAATTCCAAATCAAATGGGATTGGCAGGCGAACCCCTTGCTACGGTGACTTTCTCCCCTAACTACGAGCTTCGCTGGATTGTTAGAGAATTGATGACCTAGTAATTTGGCATTGTGTTGCATTAGTTGCAATCTTCTGTGAGGTGACGAAATAATGACTACACACTTAACTGATGAGCTCTTGCTGGTGGATGCGGCCAAGATGGGAGATGCCGAGGCTTTCTCCGTCCTCGCAAACCAATACTACAGGAGCATCTATCGTTTGGCGCTCAGAATAACTGGAAACCGTGAGGATGCCGAGGACTCTTCGCAAGAAGCGCTGCTGAAGGCTTATCGTAATATGAGGGTATTCCGGGGGAAATCGCGCTTCTATACCTGGCTGGTAAGAATCGTCATGAACGAAGCTTTGATGAAACTACGCAAGAGCCGTTCCGCCAAGGTGGTGTCTTTGGACGAGGTCTTACTGCTGGATGCAGACACCGTGGTCTTTAGAGAAATCGAGGACTGCCAGCACGATCCTGAAAAACGCTACGCCGAAGTCGAGTTCGAGGAAACGCTAGCCTTGGCGATGGAAAACCTTGGCCCCAAACTCAGCAGCGCGTTCCAATTGCGAAATTTGGAAGAACTTTCCGTCCAAGAAACTGCCGAGACGCTTGGACTTTCCAGGTCAGCCGTGAAGTCGCGGCTTATGCGAGCCCGCTGCAGGCTCCGCCGCAGCCTCAGAAAAATCCATCCAGACAGAGATAAACGCCAGTCCGAAAAGTGCCTGGCCAGAATGGACCGCACTGCATAGTACCGGAAGAATGGTCATAAGGCGACACTTATAAAGCCGAAAAACTGGCGATTACAGGCATCCGGAAGCCTAATTTCAATCAGGAGAAAACTATGAACGTATTGGGTTCGAAGCGGCAATTGCAGGAAGAGAGAGTCGCCCTTCCCAGGGAAGATCATGCAAAGGAGCCTCCCCTATTTACCGGCGGCGAGTTCGCCCAGTTCTTCGGAGAGGTTCAGGAATCAATTGCGCGCCGAGCTTATGAACTCTTTGATGCCCGTGGAGGAGAAGACGGGCAGGACCTGGCTGATTGGCTTCGCGCTGAAGCAGAAATGGCGCACCCTTTGAATGAGAAGATCTCTGAGTCGAATGACGCAATAACGGTTCGGGCTACCATTTCAGGGTTCAGCGCGGATGACTTGAAAATCGGCGCGGAGACCCGCCGTATCATTATCAACGGCAAGAGAGAAGAGACATCCCAAAGCGATGGAGGAACTGGCCTCCAGGCTTCATTGCGCTTACTCAGTATTATCGACCTGCCCGCGGATGTGGTCCCTGACAAGGCAAAAGCTTCTCTCCAAGGAAAAAATCTCACCATATCTCTTCCCAAGGCAAATGCTGAAGAAGGGTCCCAGATTTCAAAGTAAAGAACGGTCGCCGCAGGCTGACTCATTGACTTCGAGCCTGCCCAGCCGTTCGATTGCGATGTGGAAGCAAGCTGGCGAAACGTTACCCGGACCGGCGGGCGACGCAATAGATTATGAATAGACGAAAGGGCTGCCCCTCGCACGACATCAAGCGCCCCGAATGTGCTTCGGCGGCCTGTTCGATCTGATGCGCCACGGCCGTTTCCGGGATTCCGTGGGCGGGCTCGGAAGGCAGGAGGCAAAGTGGCGAAGGGTTGGCTTGCCTCTCTGCCAATTCAATAACAGAATTCTGTTCCAACGGCTCGACAAATAGAGCAACTCTCTGCCTCAAATTTCCCGCCAAACTCATTCTTGGTTTGCCCTTGCGAACAAGTGGGAAAATGCCTGCGGAGCTCCTCCCAAAACAGTTCCACTCACGAGGGCACTGCCGAGACTATAAAAATCTCTCGCTTTCATGCACAATATGAAGGTTGGTCCTTGATGCGGGGGAGAGGATACAAACACCAGGGCGATCGCTCCAGATCCCTGGAGGCCGGAGGACGTGCAATGCCAGCTCCAGAACCCCAGGATTCGCCTCAAACACTCGCAACGGTCGAACAATCCCTTTCCCTTACCATCGAACTTTTGAAAAAGCTCCAAATCGGGTTTGCTGTCTGGCGACTGGAAGGTTCAGAAGCCATGCCCAAGCTTATCTTGAGCGATTTTGGAACGGATGATTCGCGGAGAATCGGGGGAGAAACGGTGCTGAAGAAACTTTCCTGCTTGGAAGATGATCTCCGTGAGGTTGCGCAAACTGGCAAAGTCAAGAATTTGGGTCCGATTGAGTGCGGGGACGAGGACCTCTCGGCGGGGATCTTCGCGGTAAAGATATTGCCATTACCCGGCCAGTGCGTGGCGGTGGCCTATGAAACCACTCGGGCGCATCCGAAGATCACGCGAACCATCGAGAGGCAGGCCAAACTCATCGACTTGGCCAACGACGCTATCTTAGTATTGGAACTCGATGGAAGAGTTTCTTGCTGGAACGAAGGCGCGGAAAGGATGTATGGCTGGCCGGAGGCCGAAGCGGTGGGCCAATCTCTTTATTCGCTGCTCGAAACGAAGTTCCCGCTGTCTTTTGCGGAAACCAGAGAGGCATTATTTCGTGCCGGCCACTGGGAGGGTGAAATCCTTCACAAAAGAAGGGACGGCACGTTCATAACGGTCAGTAGCCATTGGACGATAGATCGCGACCATAGTGGTAAACCTCTGGGATGGCTTCAAATCGAGAGCGATATGACGGAGCGCAAAGAAGCCGAAGATGCGCTCCGTAAGCTTTCTGGCCGTCTGTTGAGAATGCAAGATGAAGAACGACGGAGAATTGCCAGGGAGCTTCATGATAGTACAGCGCAAACGCTTTCCGGAATCGCTCTGGGCCTCGCCACGCTCCAGAGTGGAGGGCTTTCCGATCCCAAGAAAACGGCCAGGATACTTCAGGAATGCTGGGATTTGTCAGACCGCGCCTCGCAGGAAATTCGCAATCTCTCCCATCTGCTGCACCCGCCAGATCTCGATACCATGGGACTGCTGGCCGCGGTGCGTTGGCATGTGATCCGATTTTCGGAACGGACAGGAATCAATGTGGACCTTGACCTTCCTCAAGGCTCGGTCAGGCTATCGCCAGACGTGGAGCTTGCATTCTTCCGCATCGTCCAGGAGAGTTTGAACAATATTCACCGGCACTCAGGTAGCAACACTGCAAGAGTGCGCATCTCGGTAAGTCCGGAGGAGGCGATTCTCCAAGTCCAGGATAACGGCCACGGGATCCGTAATGTTGATACCGATCAGATCAGGGGAATTGAAACCATCGGGGTGGGAATTGCCGGAATGCGCACCCGATTGAGGCAGTTAGGCGGACAGTTGGAAATCGAGTCCTCGGATCACGGCACAACGATCACCACGAGTGTACCGTTGCCGGCAGCACTGCGGTCCGAAGCATCCACTGCTGGGGCGGTTTAGAATTACCCAAGAGCCGGACTCGCATTCCAGAGATAAACCGAGTAGCCGCCCAGGCGCCGCGAAGCTCGCGTGCATATTCCGGACAGCGCCACTTCCGGACGGTAAGCTATCCAGCAAGCATTGTATGAGTTCTCCAGCATCCCCGGCCTCCTCTAGCCCGGATTATTCATGAATTTCGGGGCCCGACTGCCTCAGAGCCAGATTTTATGCAGTGTTTAGCCCAATTTCAGGTCCCGTACAAAAATGACAGTGTGTCAAACGGGCTTCCGGCGACAGTGGCGGCGGACCCGCATTTTCGCTGGCTTGGGTAAAATTCCGCTGTATTCATGAATCATCCGGGCTAGGAGTGTGTCCGAGAATTGCCAAAATGGGCTTTTTGCAAACGAAAAATCAACAAGTTACAAGCTTATAGTGGCTCAAAACCTGAGTTCTCGGACACGCTCCTAGGCTACAACTGGCAAAGGAAGGATGAAATCCAGGGAAGTTCTTAAACTGGCAAGAAATCTACCGTATTACCCGGTCGTGCCATTCCTGACAAGGCTTGGCTGTAGACTGGGAAGCATGTTAGTCCTGAATCCGGCGCATTCTCAGAGGCGGGACGGCGTCTCGGTCGCGGATTGACT
>CALCEB010000045.1 GCA_937900045.1 uncultured Acidobacteriota bacterium | reverse complement strand
CAACGGAGGCAGCATGAATTGAAAAAATCTCTTGAAATTCAAGAGAGAATCTACCCGCTCATGAATAATCCGGATTGAGGGCTGCGCCAGCCAGCGCAGGAGATTGCTCACAAATCAACCACATGACGACCTTGGTTTCAGATTTAATGAATCGTTATTGCGCAATCAGGTTCTTGACAGGGCCGAACCGTGGTGGTAGCTTCCGGGCGTATCCACAGTCACAGCCGAATGCCGCGGCGGAGCGGCGAGGGGGCAACATGGGCAAACATAATTGGGGGAAGATGGCCTGCGCTGTCTTGCTGGTGTGCGTAGCCACGGCGATAGGCTTGCCTGCGCAGACTTTCAACACACTGCACAGCTTCGACGGGACGGACGGTGCCGGCCCCGAAGCCGCGCTGGTCCAGGGCACTGATGGGAACTGGTACGGGACGACACAGGTTGGTGGGAACTACGGCGATGGTGGCACGATCTTCAAAATCACCCCAAGCGGTACGCTGACGACGCTTTACAAATTTTGCCCGCAGTACCCTTCTTGCACGGACGGCGATGACCTCTTAGCCGCGCTGGTCCAGGCCAGCGATGGGAACTTCTATGGGACGACGAACGAGGGCGGGGCCTACGGCTATGGCACTGTTTTCAAAATTACCCCAAGCGGCACGCTGACGACACTTCATAGCTTCTGCCCCCACGGATACCCTTGCACGGACGGCGAACTCCCCGTCGCCGCGCTGGTCCAAGCTACCGATGGTGTCTTCTATGGGACAACGTGGGAGGGCGGGACCGGCGGCGATTGCTCGGGCAGTTGCGGTACAATCTTCAGCCTGGACGTGGGGCTTGGCCCGCTCGTGAGTCTCAGCCCTACCAGCTTGACCTTCGGCCCACAGGTCGTTTCAGCACCGAACGTTCCGCAGGTGGTCACGCTGACCAACACGGGCGGACTGCCTCTGTCGATTACGGGCATCGCTGTTACTGGCCAAAACAGCAACGACTTCGCGCAGGTGAACAACTGCCCGGTCAACCCGAACACGCTGGCGGCCGGCGATAGTTGCCAGATCACGGTTTATTTCTTTCCGGTTGACACCGGAACCCTGGCCGCAGCGGTCACCATCACTGACAATGCTCCCGGCAGCCCGCAGAACCTACCCCTATCCGGCGTAGGTGTGAGCGGCAAGCCCGGCTTGGCGGGGCCACGACGGTAAGGCAGGTAGCGCAGCGGGCGGAGACGCAACCAAACAACCTAACAGTGACAAGTGACAGGTGACAAGAAAAAACTCGCCGTGCGCGGAATGTCCGTCCTGAAGGATACCCCCAAGGGGCACCCCTACGATTTTGGCGCGTGGCGGCCCCTGTCATTCGCCGTTGGGCGCGGAAGGAGTCTTGATGCCGAAGCGTTCCAGGCGGCGGTAAAGCGCGCTGCGGCTGAGGCCAAGGGCATGAGCGGCGTGACTGATGTTGCCCTGGAAGCGGGCCAGAGCTTTCTCCACCAGATACCGCTCAGCTTCGTCGAGGGGCAACTCGTCGAGCTTTGAAGGCGCGTCGCGGCGAGGACGCAACGCGAGGTCCTGAGCGGTTACAGAAGGGCCTTGCGCCATCAGGACGGCGCGCTCTACGGTGTGGTTCAATTCCCGCACGTTTCCGGGCCAAGCATATTCCTGAAGCGCCTTGGTTGCTGAGAAATCGAAGCCGGTGATGGCCTTGCGGTATCGCTGGGCGTGCTGACTAAGAAACGTGGCGGCAAGCGGCAGGATGTCCGTCCGCCGTTCCCGAAGCGGGGGCAGGTGAATCTCCACGGTGTTTAACCGGAAGAGCAAGTCCTCCCGGAAGCGCCCGGAAGCGGCATCGGCGCGCAAATCGGCATTGGTGGCGGAAAGCACCCGAACGTCCACTCGGTAAGTCTTGGACGATCCAACGCGCTCAATTTCTCCGGTCTCGATGGCGCGCAGCAGCTTCGCCTGCTGGGCCAGAGGAACGTTGGCGATTTCATCCAGAAAGAGCGTCCCGCCCGAGGCCAGCTCGAAGCGGCCCACACGGTCAGCCCGGGCGTCGGTAAACGCGCCTTTGACGTGGCCAAAAAGCTCACTTTCAAACACGCCTTCCGAAAGCCCGCCGGAATTTACCGTGACCATGACCTTGGCGGCGCGCGGCGAGAGCGCATGGAGAGCGTTGGCCACCACTTCCTTGCCGGAGCCGTGCTCACCGGTAATGAGCACGTTGGCATCCGAAGGCCCGACGCGGGCAATCAAGTCCATGACCGGCTGCATGGCGGGCGAGTTGGCGATCATGGCCGGATTGGCGCTCGACCGCAGCAAGCGGTTTTCCGCCTCCAGCCGCTGGCCTTCGCGCAGGGCACGGCTCAACTCCACTTGCGTGCGCAGGATGGCGAGCAGCCGGGCGTTTTCCCACGGCTTCTGGATGAAATCGCGCGCACCGCGCCGCATGGCTTCCACCGCCAACTCCACGCTGCCCCACGCCGTCATCACCACCACTGGCAAGGTGCTGTCCAACGCCTGCAGCCGGGCGAGCAGGTCCAGACCCTCCTGCCCGGAAGTTGTGTCGCGCGTGTAGTTGAGGTCCACCAGCAGCGCGTCGAAATCCCGGGCTTCGACAGCCTTCAGCACTTCGGCGGGTGAAGACGCTTCCTCCATTTTGTAACCTTCACCTTTCAGAAGCAGATGAAGAGCTTCCAGCACATCGGGCTGGTCGTCGGCGATGAGGATGTGTGTGAGCGGAGTTTTGGAGCTCTTCATAAGAGTACCAGAATGTGCCGATATGCCGTGCTCTGGGGTTTAGCAATCAGCACTCAGCTTTCAGATTTCAGCTTTTTGACGAAGGCGCAAAGCATTCTCTTCACTTCGGCCACGTTGACTGCAAGTTTTTCATAATCCGCATGGGTTAACAGATGAAGGTCCCGGCAAAGGAGTAGGTGATACTCCAGTTCACTTGCTGAGCCCGCCGCAATCTGTAGGAACCGCCCGAGTTCACCGCCGCCGGTTCTGCCACAGCCTTCGGCAATATTCGCTCCAATGGAAGCAGAAGCTCTCCGCATTTGGCTGGTCAGGCCGTACAACTCGTCCTTTGGAAAGCCTCGCGTCAACAAGTAAACAGCCAATGTCAAGTCGTGAGCTTTCCTCCAAACTTTCAGATCTCTGAAGTCCTTCACATGCCTTCCTTCGGGCAGTCAATCGCGTCTTGTTGCTCTAGGGCTGATCGCTGACGGCTGAGTGCTGCCCCTAAGAGATCCACCCATCCACAATCCTCACAATCTTGCGTCCATAGGCCGCCCAAGTGTCGTTGTGCGTTACCTGCACGATGGTCGTTCCCTCCGAGTTGAGCTTCTTGAATAGCTCCATAATCTCCTTGCCCTGTTCGGAATGCAGATTGCCGGTCGGCTCATCGGCCAGGATCAGGTTGGGACTGGCGATCACCGCCCGCGCCACCGCCACCAGTTGCTGCTGGCCGCCGGAAAGCTGGCTGGGGTAGAGGTCTTTCTTGCCGACAATGTGGAAACGGTCGAGGGTGTCCGCCACCTGCGCTTGCCGCTCGGAAGAACGGATGTCGCGGTAGGAAAGCGGAATGTCCAGGTTTTCCGCCACGGTGAGGTTGTCCAACAGGTGATATTGCTGGAAGACAAAGCCAATGTATTTCTTGTTGATCTCCGCGCGTTTCTTGGGATTCAGCTTGTGAATAGGATGATCGAGGAAATAGAACTCACCGGTCCATGCGCCGTCCAACATGCCGAGAATGCTCAGGAGCGTCGATTTGCCGGCGCCCGACGGACCCATGATGGTGACGAAATCGCCTTGCTTGATCTCCAGGTTGATCCGCCGCAGCACGTAGTAGCGGGCCGGTCCGGCAGGGTAGGATTTTTCAACGTTGATCAACTCAATCATGAATGGCTCCATTTCCCGGTTGAGGCGCTGTCCTCAGCGCCGAAATCGCCGGTGGGGACACCGGCGCTACAGCCATACTATCACTCGTGTCGCAAAGCCTCTGCCGGGTCAACTCGCGCCGACTTCTGGGCTCTCTGTTTGAATTCCTGCGGGCAGTTTTGGTCGCAAGGGTCAGGAAGCAGCAGTGCGATGAGCGTGGCCCCGCACGCCGCCAGCGGCCGCTTCGCCCACCAGAGGTGAAGTGTGGACGGGTGCCCGTGCCGGATGGACTTCTCCCGCGCCGAGTGCCTGCACACCTCAGCAACCGGAAAATCCACCTCCGCCAGCCGCTTGCATTCCTTGGGGATCATGAAATGGGAATTCAGCTCTCACCGATTTTGTTCCAGCCGCCGTGCTGCAAATTGGGTACGTTGGTCGCTGTCCTCGTCCAACGCCGTCAGCCAGTTAAATCCCTTCCGAATGCCTTGCTTAAGACTCCTTATTCGCCCGCCGGCATAATCGGGCCTGGAGACCGAAGCAAGGACATCAAATCGTAGTCCACTGGCGCAACTGACACAAATTTGATTTGTCCATACCGATCCCGATTTAGAGATGCGGTAGCTTCCAAGCGAACCCGTTGCTCCACAACATGAAATTGGGGATAAAACGTCTGGACGCCTCCTCTTCGGCTTACCGAATATGAAGCGGGGATTCCAGGGAGGCCAAGCACCTGTAGCGTGGCAGTGATGTCCGCCGAGACGGGAACACTTTCGCCCGCCGTCCTCCCTCGCGGCGGGGGGGTTTCCACCCTGTCTATACGAGCCTCGACGCCGACAATCTCAGTGACCCGCCAAATCCAGTTCGCGGCCCGGATCATCGGTATGCCAAGATTGTCCCTAATATATTGGCTTACCTCGCCGCTTCGTATTCGTACTTCGAGCGCCTCTTTCGCTCTTTTCCGGTCCTCTTCCCACTCATCTCTCTCTGGTTCCCCGATATACTGGCGAAGGATGTCTAAAGGTTCCTCGATTGAACGATACAGCGAGAGCTTTACGCTCTCGGAATTAGTCAAAGTTTCGATTTCATTGCGTTGGAACACATGATCTGCTGAGACGAAAGCTCCGGTTCGACCAGGGTTCCGGCGAAGGTCGTCCATGCACGACAGGAAGATCACGGCATCCTGAAATCCCTTACCTTGCTCTTCGAATGGCGGATGTTGGCGAGTCGCCATGCCAAAAATGTAATCGAGAGGCCTTTCTGTAATAGGTACAGACTGAAGACCCCACAATGTTTTAATCCCCTCAACACATTGCCGGTACTCCTGCAGGAGACTGCTTTCGTCCGGCACATTAAACTCCATAAGATTTCCGCTGGCACGTGAAAGATACTTGCGGAGCTCGTTGACTCTTGCTAGGGCTTGGTGAGATTTCTCTCTAAGATCTCGGATCCAATGCTCTTCGATTTCAACTTCAACCGCGCGGGGGAACAAAACCGCGATGTCATGGTCGCGGGCAAGAGTTAGAAGGTTTTTCATCTTCTCAGAAAGCTGTGGCCATCCCGCACCAAGAAACGCATTGGTATCGAGATAGACGCGGTCGAATTTGCGCTCTGTGGTCTTCAGCTCTGATTCCCTCTTCACCTGAGATGAAATTACCCTCTTTATTACCCTCTTTTAAGGGTAATACCCTCTTTCCTCCAAATGGCGCCCGGACCCCGACCCAAGCAGACAATTCTCTTCGCCTTCTGAAGGTCCCGCAAGACCCGCCGTATCATGTCCCGGCTGACGCCTGGGCACGCGCGCTCCAAATCGCTGAGGCTGAATTCGCCGGGAAACGCTGCGATGGCAGCTTCAACCAGCGCTGTCTTGGCGCCACGGGGACTCTTCACTTGGCCGGCGCGTTCCTCGAACTCACGGTACGCAGTCTTGAGAATGAACAGAACGTAGTTGATGTACGGCCAGGGGTCGTGCCGTACATCGTGCCAGCCTTGGGAACTTTCTTCAAGCGTCTCGTAATACCGTTCCTTGTTTTCCTCGATCACCCGTTCCAGGCTTACATAGCGACCTACCTCGAAGCTGAGGTGGTAACACTGCAATAAGAGCAGCAGCCGCGAGACTCGTCCGTTGCCATCCCGGAACGGATGAATGCAGAGGAAATCGAGATTCGTGGCTGCCAGCAGGATTAGGGGGTGGACTTGCCGGGCGGTCAACTGTTCATTACACAGGCGGATTGTCTCCTTCAAGCACGCAGCAGTCTTCGCAGCCGAGACCGTCTTGAAGCGGACTCGAACGCGGCCGTCTGGAAGCTTCTCGATGATGTCCGAATCCTTCTGCTTGTATCGTCCCGCGTCGCCCTGCCCGCCACGGCTCAACCGGTGCAGATCCCGAATCGTGGCCTCGGATAAGGGGAGCTTCGCTCCCAGCTCATGGATTCGCTTCAGGGCATCGCGATACCCCCGGACTTCTTCTTCGTTGCGGTCGCGCAGGTGCGACCTGCCGAAGACAATCGTGCCGATCCGCTTCTGGTCAACCTCTACACCTTCAATCCGGTTCGATGACACAGCGCTCTCAATCAGGGCATGCTCTCGCAGCACCTTGAGCTTTTGCGGAGATTGCCTCGTAAAAAGCTCCTGCTTGCCTCGCGCTTCGCCAAGATCGGCCAGGTACCACGAGGTCGTCGCCGGGACTGATTCAATCCCCGGCGCGAATTGCCGGAGCGTCATCAAGGGCGCCCTCCGTCCGGTCCGGCTTCGTTGTCCTTTTGTGTTCTGCCGAGCGCGAGCGCGAGCGTGGCAATGGCCACAGCGGTAAAGCCTGCATTGCGAGAGAGAGAGCGCAGCCCATGTCGAAGGTCTTGGATGATCGCTTCCATGGTAATCCTTCCTTACGGTTGAGGTTGGCCTTAACCTGAATTACGTTCTCCCCGCCGTGCGAGCCCGTAGGGACGGGTCTCGTCCCCGCCAGCGGGCGGGCACAAGGCCCGCCCCTACGCCATGCCCGCTGCGGACGGAGCTCCGGCGGTGGATTGTTCTTCACCTTCGTCTACAATACGCCCGTCAAACAAGTTCACGGTGCGCTGGGCGTAGCGCGCGAAACGCGCGTCGTGCGTCACCATGACAATGGTCGAACCGGTGCGATGCAGTTCCCGGAGCAAATCCATGACCGCATCGCCATTTTTGGAATCGAGGTTGCCAGTCGGCTCATCCGCCAGCAGCACTGCGGGTTCGCCCACCAGGGCGCGAGCCACGGCAACGCGCTGCTGTTGGCCTCCCGAAAGCTGGGAAGGATAATGCTTCACCCGGTGCGACATGCCCACGCGCTCCAGCGACTGCTGCACCCGCTGCTTCCGCTCCGGTGACGGCATGCCACGGTAGGTGAGCGGCAGCTCGACGTTCTCGTAGACGTTGAGATCGCCAATCAGGTTAAAACTCTGAAAGATGAATCCCACTTCGCGGTTGCGGATGCGCGCCCGGTCGGAGAGGCCAAGGTCCTCAACCGCGGTTTCATTCAACAGGTACTTGCCATCCGTGGGTGAATCCAGCAGGCCCATGATGGAAAGCAAGGTCGATTTCCCGCAGCCGGAAGGCCCGGCAATGGAGACATATTCACCCTTGTGGATTTCCATATGGACGCCGGAAAGCGCATGCGTCTCCACTTCGTCGGTGAAGAACACCTTAGTGACGCCCTCCATGCGGATCAGGCATGGTCCATTGTTTGCCATTTTGTTCTCCTCTGTTAAAACTGCAAATTTGAGTTCGAAAAGCTATTTGGCTTTCAGCCGTCAGCTATCAGCCATCAGTATTCAGCAAATCTTATTGCATTCGAATCGCGCCCGCTGAAGGCTGAATGCCGAAAGCTTGTCTCTCATCACTCGCCACTAACCACTTATCACTAACCACTATTCCTGTCTCAGCGCCACCATCGGATCAATCTTAGCCGCGCGCCGCGCCGGGATGTAGCTGGCGAGCAGCGCCACGGCGGTCAGAACGAGCGAAACCGCGATAAAAGTCGGCGGGTCCGTGGGCTTCACCGCGTAGAGAAGGCTGGACAGCAAGCGCGTTAGCGCCAAGGCGCCGGCAATTCCGGTTGCAACACCCATCAGTGTCAATCTGAATCCTTGCCCAACAACGAGCTTCAAAACGTCGCTTCGTTGCGCTCCGAGCGCCATGCGGATGCCAATCTCGTGCGTACGCTGGGTCACCGAGAAAGCCAGCACCCCGTAAATCCCCACGGCCGCAAGGGCCAACGCGATGGCACCAAAGATTGCAAGCAGCAACGTGTTGAAGCGCCTGGGGGCGAAGGACTCCGAAAGCGTCTGCTCCAAGGTGGCGACATTGGAGACAGGCTGTTCGGGATCAATGGCTGATATCTGGCCGCGCACCGCGGAGATAAGGCTCGCCGGGCTCACGGCTGCGCGGAGGGCAAGCTGCATGGAGTTTTCGGGCACTTGCAGGTAGGGCACATAGATTTCCGATTCCACCCCTTCGCCCGGGCCATTGTGGCGGACGTTTCCCACAACGCCGACAATTTTCAGGTTGTCGGCGAATAAAGGAAGCCGCCTGCCGACCGGGTCTTCGCCCGGCCACAAGCGGCGAGCCAGCGCATCATTCAACACGGCTACTTTTGGCGCCTGCTCATCGTCGTGGTCAGTGAACGTGCGTCCCTTCAACAGCGGGATGCCGAGGGTGTAGAAATAGGCCGGACTCACGGTCAGGCGAACCATCGGAACCGTATTCGAGCCCGGCGTTTTCCCGGGCCGGGTCACCATTTCACGGCGAATCATCAACCTCACACGGTAAGGACTGAGGGGCAAGGAGTCTCCAAGCGCGGCCGTGCGCACACCGGGCAGCGACTCGACACGTCGCAAAACATCCGAGAAAAACTCGAGTTTCTGCTCAGGCTTGGGGTATCGTGCGTCGGTCAGACTGATTTTCATGGCCAGCACACGCTCAGGCGCGAAGCCGGGATCCACCGTGAGGGCGCGATAGAAGCTCTTGATCAGGAGTCCGGCGCCAATCAGCAACACCAATGCGAGCGAGAGTTCGGCCACCGCCAGGGCTCCGCGCAGCCAGCCCCCACTCGGGCTGTGGCTTAACGCCTGCGGGCCGTCTTTTAGCCGCTCCGCAAGACCTGGACCGGCCGCAGCGACGGCGGGTGCCAAACCGAAAAGAATGCCAGTCAGCACTGACACGCCCAATGCAAACAACAGCACGGTTACGTCCACATGCGGGCGCGCCAGGTTCAGAATCCCGGCTCCGACGCTTGACGGGATGAGATGCGTCACCGCCTCCACACCCCAGGCCGCGATCAGGAGCCCCACCACGCCGCCACCCAAGGCCAGGACTATGCTCTCCGAGAGCAGTTGGCGCACCAACCGCCAGCGCCCGGCGCCGAGCGCCGCGCGCACGGCCATCTCCCGACCGCGCGTTGACGCCCGCGCTAGCGTGAGGTGGGCCACGTTGGCGCACGCAATCAGCAAAACCAGTCCGACAACCCCAAACATCGTCAGCATCACGGGGCGCAGATTTCCGGCCAGGTGCTCCGCAAGGGGCACGACCTTAATTTCCCAACCCGGCGGTCCTTCAAAGGTAGACGGATGCTGTGCCTGTCCTCCCGGTGACGTTTTAGCGCCGTGTGAGGGCAATACACGTTGCGGGCTCTGAAACGTTTGAGCGGAGATTCCCGCCCGTTGCGGCGGGGATATGGGGCTGCCTGGAACCGCATGAACCCTTCCGGTGGGGGGATGCCCGCGCGTCCCGAACATTTGCATCACGGAACCGGAGCCGGATGCCGGCGCCGGTTGCGGCTGTCCAAAAGCAGGGCTGCCAGCACGCCCAGGAGCCGCGAGACTCGGGAACCGCGCGCGCTTCCGGATGCCATCGAGATCAGCGAAGGCTCGGGCTACCGGAACGCCCGGCTTCAAGCGGCCGATGATCCGGACGAGGTGTTGCCGGATGCGGAGCCGCTCACTGACCTCATCGAGCCCGAACGGCAGTAGCAATTTAGGCTGCGAATCGCCCGGAAAACGGAAGCTTGCCGGCATTACGCCTACAACGGCATAAGGCACCGCGTCCAGAGTAACAGTCCGGCCGAGCACGTGAGGGTCGGAGCCGCAATACTGCTGCCAGAAAGCGTGCATCAGAACCGCAACTTTGCGGCCGTTCGGCTGGTCTTCTTTGGCCGTGAAGCCGCGCCCCAGTTGTGGCTCTACACCGAGTGTCGAGAAGAAGCTGGAAGTCACCGCCGCTCCATGAATCCGTGCCGGCGTGCCCCGGCCCGTCAAGTTGAAGCTGCGCGATTCATCGTACGCAGTGATCTGCGCAAGGGTTTTGTTCTGCTCCTTCCAGTCAACGTAGTCTCCCCCTCCGGTCATGTTGGACTTAAGGGCGGGCAGAAATTCGGCAATCCACACCAATCGGTCACCGTGCGGGTAGGGCAGCTGCTTAAGCACCACGGCATTCACCACACTGAAGATGGCCACATTGGCGCCAATGCCCAGCGCGAGGGTAATCACCGCGACGGCCGTGAAGCCAGGATTCTTGGCCAACATGCGCAGGCCAAAACGCAGGTCTTGGAACAATGTGGTCATAACAGTTCTTCTCCCAAGTCACAACTGGGCGCCGTCACTCAACAAGTGGCGAGTGGCGAGTGACAAGTGACAAGCAATCAGCCATCAGCACGAGTGGTGCGAATATAAGGACGATCGCTGAGAACTGATCGCTGATGGCTTGCTCCTCACTTGTCACTTGTCACTTGCCACTCGTCACTTTATTCCTGCCTCAGCGCCACCATGGGATCAACCTTTGTGGCCCGGCGCGCTGGGATGTAGCACGCCAGAAGCGCCACCAACACAAGTAGCACCGGCGTTGTGACGAACGTGACCCAATCCCGAGGTTGAATGCCGTAGAGCAGGCTGGCAAGAAAGCGCGTCACGGCCAGCGAGCCTATCAACCCCAGGAGCACCCCGGCAACCGCCAGCTTCATGCCCTGGCCCACCACCAGCCGCAGAACATCCGGCCTGGAGGCCCCGAGCGCCATGCGGATACCGATTTCATGCGTCCGTTGCGCGACGGAGAATGAAATAACAGCGTAAATGCCGGTCGAAGCCAGCAGCACTGCCAGTGCGGCGAACACCGCCATCAGGATTAAATTAAAGCGCTGGGCCGCCATCGACCGGTTCACGCCAGCGCGCAAGGTTTCGAGATGCGAGATGGCCAAGTCCTTATCCAACGACCAGACGCTGGCGCGCGCCGCAGCGGCGAGACTCGCCGGGTCGCCTGCAGCTCGCACCGTAAAGCTCATCGAGCGGCCAAGCCCATTGTTCCAATACTGTGGTACCTGAAGATAGGATTGATAAGTGTGGAAGGACTTGTGCTCTGTGAGCTTTTGCTGTTTGACGTCCCCCACCACGCCCACCACGGTCAGCCACGGGCTCTTGTCCTGGGGTGCTCCCCACTTCAGCCGCTTGCCAATCGGGTTCCGGCCACGCCAATAGCGGTCCGCAATGGATTTGCTGATGATCACCGCCGCCATCGATCCCGGGCGGTCTCCAGAGTTGAAAAAACGGCCGCGAATCAGAGGAATATGCAACGCTTGAAAATAATCTCCTAACACCAGCGCGTGCCAACAGAGCGGCATCTTCTCGCCAGGAACGCTCTGGTGTCCTTCCACGCTGAAGAGATGGTTCCAGTTGGTGTTAACGATGGGCAGGCTGGTGGCGGCGCCCACGGCTTGGACGCCCAGCACGGCGCTCAAATGTTCCAGTAGTGTCTGGTAGAAGGACACGACTTGAGTCCCGCTCTGGTACTTGGCCTGGGGCAGGTCCAGGGTAAGAGTCAGCACATGTTGCGTATCAAACCCGGTTGTCGTGTTCAGCAAACGCAGGAAGCTGCGAATCAACAGCCCTGCGGATATCAGCAGCATCAGAGCCAGAGCAGTCTCAGCGACCACCAGCATTCCCCGTAACCGGTGGTGACGGTGGCCCTGATCGGAGCTCCGGCCGCCCTCTTTGAGCGTCTCATTGAGTGTGGTCCGGGTGGCGGCGAGCCCTGGCGCCAGGCCAAAAAGCATCGCCGTCAACACACAAAGCGCCAGGGTAAAGCAAAGGACGCGCGAATCCAAGCTGAAGTCCCCCGCGTGCGGCATGGAGACGGGGACAAGGCTGACCAGGAGCCGTAAGCCCCAGGAAGCAAGCAATAATCCGCACGCTCCGCCAGCGAGGCCGAGCAGCACGCTCTCACTCATCAATTGGCGGAACAGGCGGGCGCGGCCCGCGCCCAGGGCGATGCGAATGGCCATCTCCTTCTGCCGGTCCGTCCCGCGCGCCAGCAACAGGTTCGCCACATTGACGGTTGCAATCAGCAGGACCAGGCCCACCGCCACCATCAGAACCAGCACCAGCGGTTCAACCCGGCCCACCACCATCTGCCGCAAGGGGACAGCCACCGCGCTCAGTTGAAACTGGCCGCGCACCCAAGCTGGATACCCATCGAGGATGTGCTTGCCGATAGCGCTAACATCGGCCTGCGCCTGGGGTAACGTCACGCCAGCTTTCAACCGCGCGATGGCGCCGTAGTCGAAGTTGTCACCAACATCGCTGAGCTCCTCAGGCGTGAAGCCCATGGGAACCCACAAATCAGCCGGGTCGCCCCCGAGCAGACCTTCCAAAGGGAACTTGAAACCCCGAGGCATGACGCCAATGATAGTGTAGGATTTGCGATTCAGAATTACGGTCTTGCCGAGCGCGTCGCGGTCTCCGCCAAACTGCCTCTGCCACAACCCGTAACTGAGCACTGCCACCAGCCGTCCGGGTTGATCTTCACCCGTGCTAAATGTCCGCCCCAAAAGCGGCGGCACGCCCAGCAACGGAAACAGCGTGGATGAAACGCGGGAAGCTGAAATGAGCTGTGGCTGCTCTCCGCCGGAAAGCTCCATGTGTATGGATCGGAAGCCCGCTACATTTTGAAAGGTCAGGTTGTCTCTTTGGAATTCGACTACGTCCGGCGCCGGCAGCGGAATGGGCTTAGGAGTAATCGTCGGCAGCCTCTCCATGACCAGAACCAACTGGCCAGGGTCTTTGTAAGGCAGAGGCCGAATCAGCACGGCATTCACCACACTGAAGATGGCCGTGTTCGCGCCAATGCCCAGCGCCAGCGTCAGCACCGCCACCGCGGTAAAGCCGGGGTTCTTGGCCAGCATGCGCAGGCCGAATTTTAGGTCCTGAAACAATGCGCCCATAGATCACCTCAAGCAGTCAGCTTTCAGCAATCAGCAAACCTTACTACATTCGAATCGTGTTTGTTGAATGCTGAAAGCTGACGGCTGACGGCTTTATTCCTGTCTCAACGCCACCATCGGATCGACTTTTGCCGCCCGGCGCGCTGGGATGTAGCAGGCAGCGAGGGTCACCAGAGTGAGCACGACGCCGACTCCCGCCATCGTCAGCGGGTCGTGCGCGCTAACGCCGAAAAGCATTTTGGCCATCAGGCGGGTGAGCGCCAGGGCGGCCACAAGGCCCAGGGCCACGCCCGCCAATGCCATCCGGAGGGCGCCAGCCAGAACCAGGCGCAGCACGTCGCGCCGCTGAGCTCCCATCGCCACGCGGATGCCAATTTCGTGGGTTCGCTGGCCCGTCAGGTAGGAGATCACGCCGTAGATCCCGACGCAGGACATCACCAGCGCCAGCGCCGCGAAGATGCCGAGCAGCATCATGGCGAAGCGCCGCGCCGCTAGTGAATCGGAGATCATGCCGGTCATGGTCTCGGCGCCGAACATCACGACTTGGCTGTTGACTTGGGTCAACGCGCGCTGGATGGAGCTGGCCTGGGCCAGGGGCGAGGAGGCGGCCCGCATCATTACGCCCACGTTCTTGAACAAGGGCATGAACCGGTCAGGAAGCTGCGAAATTGAAAAATAGCACTGGGCGGGGACGGGCGAGGCGGCGTTTTCGTCGAGCCCCCACTGCTTGACGTGGCCGACAATGCCCACAACTTCCGCCGAAGCGTTCAGAATGGCAAAATTGATGCGTTTACCAATGGGATCCTGGTTGCCGAAATACATCCGGGCAAAGCGCTCGTCGATCACCGTCACCATGGGCGCATGCTCGTTGTCCTGATCCGTCAAGAATCGTCCGCGCAGCAACGGCGTGCGCATCACCTTCAGATAATCCGGCTGCCCCAGGTACATTTGCGCCGATTTCATCTGTGAGGTGGCCGCCGGCTTGGGCTGTCCTTCCAGCCAGAAGGGAACCTCCGAATCGCCACCCATCGGCACGGAGCCCGCGGTCAGCGAGACGGCTTTAACTCCGGGGATGGCCGCGAGCGTTGCGTCGATCTGCCGCAAGGCGGCTCGAATGGCGCCGGGAGATTGGAAGGTGGGCAGCGTGACTTCAAACGTCAGCACGTTTTGCGGGTCGAATCCGGGATTCACGCTCCAAAGCTTTGCCAGGCTGCGAATCATCAATCCCGCGCCGGTCAGCAGCACCAGCGCCAGCGCCGTTTCCGCCACCACAAAGGCTTGCTGCACGCGATGCCGCGCCCCCGTCGTTCCGCGGCCGCCCTCTTTCAGCGTTTCGTGAAGGGCGGGCTGCGAGGTGCGGAGCGCCGGCGCCAGCGTGAAAAGGATGGCAGCCAGCAGCGAGGCAACCAAGGTGAATGCCAGGACGCGCGCATCCAGGTGCACGTCCCCGGCGCGCGGCAGCGCTTGCGGCAGCACCTTCAGCGTGGCCTCAGTCCCCCACGAGGCCACCAGCAGGCCCAGCCCGCCGCCCGCCAACGCCAGCAGCACGCTTTCCGTCAGCATTTGGCGAATCACACGCCCCCAGCTTGCCCCCAGCGCGGCGCGAATCGCAAATTCGCGCGCCCGGCCAATGGAGCGCGCGAGCAGAAGGCTCGCCACGTTCACGCAGGCGATAAGCAGCACAAATCCCGCCGAGGCCAGCAGCACCCAAAGCGTCGGCTGAATGTCGCCCACCAGGTCCTTGCGAAGCGGAAGCAACGTGATACCGGTACCCTTGTCGGCATCGGGATAGGCCTGAGCCAGGCGCCGCGCCACGCCATTGAGGTCGTCCTTGGCCTGCTCAAACGTCACCCCCGGCTTCAAGCGGCCGATCGCGTCCATGCCCATCCCCACTTTGCGGTCGCGGAAAGTGGGGTCGTTCCACTGCCCCACCGGAGTGTACACGTCGCTGCGATGAAAGTTATTTTCCGTGAAGTGAAAATTGGCGGGAATCACGCCAATAATCGTGTAATCGGTCCCATTCAGCGTCAGCACTTTACCCAGCACGCCGGGCGACGACCCAAACTTCCGCTTCCAAAAGCCGGCGCTGATCAGGACCACCGGCCGGGCGCCCACCTGGTCCTCGCTGGCCAGAAAAGTTCGCCCGATCACCGGCTTCACCCCTAGCACAGGGAAAAAGCTGGCGGATACCATCTCAGCGGGCACGCGCTCCGGGACTCCAAGGCCGGTCAAGTTGAAGTCGTCGGAGCGGTACGCCGCCAGCGCGGAAAACGACCGGCTGTCGTGAACCCAGTCCAGGAAGTTGGGGTACGAAATGGAAGATTTTGAGAAATCTGACGTCCGCGAATAGAGCGCCTCCAGGCGGTCCGGCTGCCAGTAGGGCAGCGGATTCAGAAGCACCCCGTTCACTACGCTGAAAATCGCCGTGTTCGCGCCAATACCCAGTGCCAAAGTGATCACGGCTACCGCCGTAAAGCCGGGATTCTTCGTCAGCATGCGCAAGCCGAATTTTAGGTCCTGGAATAATGTGCCCATGAATCACCTCAAGCAGTCAGCTTTCAGCAATCAGCCGTCCCATTTGACCTTTTGCCAGAGTGAGGCCAACATCTGCGCTCAAGCTCTTGCCCATCACTCACCACTCATCGCTCGCCAAAAGCTGCGGGCTGACCGCTGAAAGCTGATGACTGATTGCTTTATTCCTGCCTTAGCGCCACCATCGGATCAACTTTCGTTGCCCGGCGCGCTGGGATGTAACAAGCCAATGCTGCAACCGTAGTAAGAACTATCGAAACCGAGATGAACGTCGCGGGGTCAGTTGGCTTGACGCCGTAAAGCAGACTCGCCAGAAAGCGCGTGACCAGCAAACCGCCTCCCCAACCCATGACGATTCCAAGAAAAGTCAGGAACATCCCTTGCCGCAAAACCATTCGAAGCACATCATTCTTTGCCGCGCCCAGAGCCATGCGAATCCCGATTTCGTGCGTTCGCAAAGTGACGGAGTAGGAGATCACGCCGTAAATCCCAACGCCGGCCAGGATCAGCGCCAAAGCCGCAAAGAGGCCGAGTAACATCATGTCGAAACGCTTCGGCGCAAGGGATTGTGAGCGGTAAAAGCTGAGAGGCCGGATGGTGTCCATCACCAAGTCCGGATCTTCAGAAAGCAAAGCGGTTTCGAGCGGCTTGGCCAACAATTCAGGTTTGCCGGCCGTCCGCACCGCCATGCTCATGACGGGCCACGGAGTCTGCAGGTAAGGCGTGCAAATGGCAGGCGTTACGGGTTGATCCAAACTTTGGTGCCGCACGTCCATCACCACCCCC
>CALCEB010000044.1 GCA_937900045.1 uncultured Acidobacteriota bacterium | reverse complement strand
ATGGCAGGCTTGCCCCGTGAGTCAAGACCCAGAAAATTCAAACTGAGACACTACCCAAAATCTGGTTGTGGCGTTCGGGATGAAGATTGAATCGGCATGGAACAAAGTGAAGGCGGCTTCAGGTTTCAAGACCTTTCACACCGCGCGGCGCGGCGCGTGATCCAGCGGGCTTTCGTGCTGGCGGGGCGAAACCGCTCCTTGCGAGATCACATCCGCACGGCCGAGGTCGAGACCCTATGGAAGATTGAGGATTGGGGCTTCTCCTGGACGGTTTTGATCGATCGGGGGCGGCTTGAATTCAGCCGAAGGCCCTCGAAGCGGCCGGATGTCACCCTTCTCTGGCCGAGCCTTGAAGACTTCACGGCACAGCTCGATGAACAACCTCTTTTCCGGGACCGTGACGCCGATTTCATTGATGCCCGGGACCCGAAGGCGCGAAAAGTGGCGCTTGCGCTCTACACCGCCTTCATTCCTCTGCTTCGGCAGGTGATCAGCGATCCATTTGATGAGGACGGAACTCCTCTGATCGCGCATATCCTTTGAGCGCAGATTCTTTGATCGAAAACCGGGAAATGGCTCGGCTCTCCAATCTTCACACCCATTCAAAATCGTAGCGAAAGATTTCCTCTACCAATGGACCGGCAGTCTCCTTTACAAATCTCTGATGATCGGGATGGACGCGATAAGTTTCAAGAGCGGCTCGATCCTCAAAGTCCATCGCCAGCGCCACGGCATAACTGCCTTTCGCGGGATCAATATTCTTTCCCACTCGCAGGTTCAGGACTCCCGGCAACACCGCCAATTGTTTTCGCGCTTCCTCCACCAGCCATGTTTCCTGATTCGCGTTCTTTTCGGATTTCATCTTATAGAACACAATGTGGCAGATCACGAAGGCTACCTCACAAAAAGTGGGATGGGTATATTTCTAAAAAAGGTAAAATCATACTATGGGAAGGTCATCGCGTCGAATCCAGCGTAAGCTGGACCCTCGGCTGCGGGCCTTTGGGAACTTAACATTGGCTTAACTTAAAAACCGGCCTTGCGTGAGATACTGCATTTCAGGGTATTGGGTGGTGCGACTTATAAGAATAGCGGCGAGATTCAATATTGCCGCGCCTGCGCCGGCCAATGGGGGCGAGCAACCTTCGCCCGGTGGAAATCGGAAAAACCATTCGCCAACCTGTCTAACTTTTTATCAGTTATCATGAAATTCTTCGCTGAGAAGCCAGAATGCTGCATTGGGATTCGCCGAACGAACACCGGGACGCGAATCCGGATTTCGGGCTGGGTCTAATTCATTTTCGTAATCGGAGGATTCAATGAGAAGGCGTTCTCTCCTCGTCATTCTAACGGCGTTCATTGTTTCCGTTGGTTCACTCAAAGCACAGAATTCCATTTCCCAGGGCGCAATCACGGGACGGGTGACGGACCCCTCTGGCGCAGTCGTGCCCGGCGCCAAAGTGGTGGCCACTGATCTGGATACAGGAGTCAAATCCACCACCAAGACCCGAAGCGACGGCTTTTTCATCTTTCCGATCATGAAGGTCGGCCGCTACTCGCTCGACATCTCCAAGAGCGGCTTCGAAGCGGTTAAAGTGCGGCCGCTGGACGTGCAAATTGGCCAGACGGTAACGCAAAACGCTCAGCTCAAGGTGGGCTCCCTGGGCACCACCGTGACGGTGACGGGAAGCAGCCCTCTTCTGAAGCCAGATCAATCAACATCCAGCACGGTGGTCAATCAATCTCTGATCCAAGCCCTCCCGCTCAACGGCCGCCGGTATACGGATTTTGTTCTGCTCACGCCCAATGCCAACGCTGACGGCGAATTCGGATTGGTCAGCTTCGGCGGACAACAGGGTGGCGGAGACTCCGGCTACGCTAATGGCAACGGCGCGAGCTCCTACACGGTGGACGGCGCCAACTTCACCAGCAACTTTTACGGTGACGCTCGCGGCCGCACGCGCGTGCCCTACATTTTCGGTGAGAACTCGGTTCAAGAGTTCCAAGTGTCGGACAGCCCCTATTCAGCGGCCTATGGCGGCGCAGGCGCGGGCTTCATCAATACCGTCACCAAGTCCGGCGGCGATCAGTTTCACGGCGACGCTTTCTACTACAACCGCAACAGCGCCACCGGTTCAAACGATGCTATCGATAAGGCCAACGGCGTCTCGAGGCCGCTCAATGACCTGCAACAGTTCGGTGGGAGCCTGGGCGGTCCGGTGAAGCACGACAAGGCATGGTTCTTTATGGATTACGAGCAGCAACGCCAGCTCGATCCCATCTCAGTCATCAACCCTGGCATGCAGAGCTTGAACGAAACCAGCTTTGGCGTACCGGCGGGGACGGCGCTGCCATCTCCCAACGCCCCATTGCCTGTCCCCTCCGGCGTCAGCGCGCCAGACCCTACGAATCCTCTTTACCTGCAGCAGGTCTCGAATGCGCTGAACGCCATTCAGTCGAACATTGGGTTGCGCAACCGGCGGCGGGACGATCTGACGTTCTTTCCAAAGCTTGACTGGCAACCGGATCTGACAGACCACATCACCTTTTCTTACAACTACAACAAGTTTACTTCGCCGGGCGGCGAAATCACCTTTAATCCCGAAGCCTTTGCCGGCATTCAGGCGCTCTCTAACAATGACGTCCACGATCATCATGCGACTGTCCAGTGGACGCGGTCGCTGCGCCCAAACCTTTTGAACGATTTCCACATCAGCTTCCTGCGTGACGACCAGATTGAAACGCCCAGCGGTCTGGCGAATCCGGCCCTTCCAACCATTGAGATCTTTTCACCGCAGTTCTTCGAACTGGGCAACCCTGGATTCGCATTGGGCACCACCCACGAGTTCCAGTGGGAGGCGAATGACAGCGCGACTTTTATCAAAGGCAGAAACAATGCCAAGTTCGGATTTGACTATGACCGCACCCATATTGCAGACTTCGAGTTTG
>CALCEB010000043.1 GCA_937900045.1 uncultured Acidobacteriota bacterium | reverse complement strand
CTTCCGTTGCGGCAGCGAACCCAGAGAGAAATAGGTTCTTAGGGTTCGTTCCAAACCTCGATCCTTTGTTTTCATACACTCTTAGGGTTCGTTCCGAAAATAATGATGGAAGCCGCTCTTTTCGGCGGGGCTAAAACCCTGCCCTTCCGTTGCGGCAGCGAACCCAGAGAGAAATAGGTTCTTAGGGTTCGTTCCAAACCTCGATCCTTTGTTTTCATACACTCTTAGGGTTCGTTCCGAAAATAATGATGGAAGCCGCTCTTTTCGGCGGGGCTAAAACCCTGCCCTTCCGTTGCGGCAGCGAACCCAGAGAGAAATAGGTTCTTAGGGTTCGTTCCAAATCCCGATCCTTTGTTTTCATATACATTCTAGCTTCGTTCCTTCGGATTCGTGTGGTGCGTATGGTCGGGAACCTGTCAATTATCCTCCGCAAGCGAGCCTGGGAACCACCAGACAAGAGCAAGCTCCCGCACTCCAAAGGCGGTAGTGGGTCAGATTGCTGTAGCGGCGAAAACGTACCACTCCCCCAAAGGCGGAGCCTGCGCCCGGGCAAATCCCATGCGCGGGTAGGAGTATTCTAACGGAGGGCGGGGGTGAAGTGGTGAATAAAGAGCTTTGTATACAATATATATGGAAATACAGCCCTGTCCGGCCAAATCCGGCCTCCACGTTCAGCGGCCTTTTACGCGTGCGCAGGCTAACGGTGGGTGAACATGGAAGATTGTGGGCTTTCGCCCTCTTTGCGCTGCCGCCCAGCCTTTTTGAATGTTTCCACAGGCGAGCCAGGATGCAGAAGTGTTTTGCCTTCGAGCAAACCTTCAATGGGGAGGATTTGTAGCTTTGGATACTTGTCGCCAAACCGTTCAGGCATATAAAAGCCAGCCGATGCCGCCTCGGTGAGCATGGGGCGGGTGGGCTCGCGCAGAGTGACCAACGCGCCAATCGCCGCTTTCTCCCGCTCCATGACGCCCTTCAGGTCGCGCACTTCTTTCACGCTGACGTAGCCGCCCTTGACCTGCGCCACAATTTTGCGGGCGACGCCGCTCATGTCGTCAAAAAAGTTGATGTAGCCATCCACGCCGGAATCCGCGCCTTTCTTGCGGTCGTGCGCCGGGCGCGCGCCGATCAGGTCCACGGCCCACCACTCGAATTGATACTTGTCAATCTCGGCGAGCGCCTGGGCGCCGGCAAAATCCTTAGGAGCGCCCAGGATTTCATAGGGGCTCAGCTCGCTGCCAAACGTGTCCCGCAGGCGCCGCTGCACCAGGTTGATGGCAAGGTAGGTCACGTCGATGCCGATCCAGCGCCGCTTCAGCCGCTCCGCCACCGCAATTGCCGTCCCGCAACCGCAGAACGGGTCCATGACGACATCGCCCTCATTGCTACTGGTACGGACAATGCGGTCGAGCAAGGCTTCGGGCTTTTGCGTGGGGTAGCCGAGGCGCTCTTGAGCTTGGGAGCCGATGGGCCGGATGTCGGTCCAAACGTCCTGCAAGGGCACTCCGGGCATTTCGTCGAAGTAGCGCTTGTACCGGGGCACTGCGCCGGGTGACGACTGTAGGATTCGACCCTCGCGGGTCATCTGCTCCATTTTCTCCTTGGTGAATCGCCAATGGCGAGTAATTCCCATTACTTTGTAACGGGGATTTCCTTTCGTGGCCCCGCCTGGCCCCGTCAGGTCCCCAAGCGTGTACCGCCGGCCAGTTTCCGGCTCCACGTGGCGATAGAAGGCCTCGACATAATCGGGGTCATAGGCAGTGTAGAGCGGATTCCAAGTCCACTGCGATTCGCTTCGGGTATAAAACAGAATGACATCGTGGATACGCCCGTGCTGTTTGCGGCCCTGCTTGGTGTCGCTATGCGCGCTGCTGCGCTTCCAAACAATCTCGGTGCGGAAGTTTCGCGGTCCGAAAGTGGCATCCATCAGCAGCTTGAGGTAGTGGCTGGCGGTGGGGTCGCAGTGTAGGTAAATGCTGCCGGTGGGCTTCAACGCGCGGTGCATTTCCACCAAGCGGATGGCCATCATCACCAGGTAGGCCATCATGTCATTGTGGCCAAGGAAGGAAAGCAGCGGCTGCATCAGGTCGGCGAGGCGCTTGGGACCGCGCGTGACCAGTTCCTCGTAGGCGGCTTGCGAGTCGCGGTTCCACTGCCAGGTATCTTCAAATGCGTGGATTTGCGCCGCTGATTTCTCGCCGCTCTTCTCGGCAAACAACACGTTGTAAGAGGCGCGGGAGTTGAAAGGGGGATCGAGATAGATCAAATCGACCGACTCGCTCGCAATATTCTTGCGAAAGCACTTCCAGATTGTCGCCAAAATAGAGCCTGTTTTTCCAGTCCATCGTTGAATCGTCCGCCGTTATCGTATGATAAGCGGGCTTTGCTGTGCAACGCCAAGCACGAAGTTTCCAAAAGGTGGAACCCGGCGCTACGGCCGGCGGCGGTGTGGACAACGAAAATGGTGTTGACCGATTAGTTTCCAGGAGGATAATTTATTGGATCGAAAAGCAACCCGGGCAACGTCCTTAGCCTGTAAGCGACGGAAGTTTGGGACTCATGCCGTAATCTCAATGGGCTTGATGAAGATATCTTCCTCTGGAACTGGAAGTCCATCCTCGATCAAGCTTTCGATATAAAGCTGGATGGCCTCACGAATATTGGAAGTGCCCTCTTCCACCGTTTCGCTCTGGGTATGGCAACCCGGCAGCGTTGAACAAAAGACATGATAACCGCCCTCATCTTCCCTTTCGAAGATGACGGTAAACCGGTGCTTCGCGGGATTCTGCGGTTCGATTGGCATCATGGATTCCTTCTTACTTATCGGACCTGCACTGTCAACCCGGAGCCGGCAGGCTTTTCTTCATGCGATGGGACAAGCCGCAGACTTCCAAGGAAACGGAAGTCTGCGCTACCTGCTCGCCATAATAATGCTGCGGGCGCGGCACGGGGGGCAGTTTAGCCGGGATTCCGCAGGGGCGCATACATAAAAACCAATGTATGCGCCACCCGCGTACTGGCACTCGCCCTTGGATACCGTGGGGAAGTGTAGCGCCGCGTGCCTCGGAATCGTCG
Organism: uncultured Acidobacteriota bacterium; assembly: GCA_937900045.1. Classification (GTDB taxonomy): domain Bacteria; phylum Acidobacteriota; class Terriglobia; order UBA7540; family UBA7540; genus CALCEB01. Next base: position 12,869 of record CALCEB010000043.1, on the reverse strand, counting down.
GACGAGTAGTGCTGGACGCGCTCGATGATCTTGAAAGCGGGCGGATGCCCAAACCGACAGTTACAATCTGACTTGCCCCTTGCAAAAAGGTCGTCTGCGCGCGACAATCGCCCATACATTCAACAAGCCGTTGCGATCGGGGGTTACGATGTGGCGAATTGCGTTCATTCTCCTCGCGGTGACTCTTGTGCCTTCTCCAAGCTTTGGGCAGCACCGGTCCGGCAGGTCGAGATCTCTTCAACCTGGCATCACACGCCAGCAGCAGGCCATCGCCAGCGTCAACAAGGAAATAGAAAACACTTGGGAAGAGGCGCTGAAATTGATAGGGGATTCCTCCATCGAACAGTTGGGTGCCCAGGCCAAGTTTCTTCTCAACGAGTACCAGGCTAATAACGCAGCTCGGGAGGGCGATGTCGGCAATTTCATTCAGCATTCCGCGGAGGTGATCGCCACGCTTGCCGCAGAGGAAAGCAAGAAAGGCGCGCTCGCAGTTGGTGACACTGCCCTCGGCCTCGCAACGACTGAGGCCGAGGTCGCAAGTATCCTGGCGCGTGTAGCATATTTGGAAATGGTTAAACACGTAGCGATGTTGCCTGCGCTACACACCCTTCAGCAAAAACAGGCGCAAAATCGAAAGATTGTTTCGTGGAAAAACCTATATACCAAGCTCGAACAAGATGAAGTCACCAGTAGCCGCATCCTTACCATCAATGGAGTTTCGAGACCCGAGCAACTGAAGACTGCGTTAAACGACGCAGCGCATATAGGCCCGCACGCGGCACTCGAAGTGGGCAGCGGGATGGTTACTACGGATTCTGAGCAGGACCCCTGTCAGCTTCCGGGTCTGCCCGCCTTCAACCCAGACTTTATCAGAGCCCTGGTGCAGGAGCGAGATATGGTTCAAGAAGCCCTCCGGGAAAGCAATGACGATCTTTTGGAAGCAGCGTTTTGGGTAAACAAGTACGGTGTACGTGGCTCCGGCGGCTATATCCCGGTGTTCGGCTCGTCTAGGGGAGGGAATTCAACCGGCTGCGCTCCCCAGAAGAAGGGGGGATTGCTCTTAACGGCCCCGTCAATGGTTGCGGATCCCACCCTCCGTACACCAGCCGACACAGCGCGGACCCTGGCAGCGGAGGGGCATCCCTGCTCCTATAGTGTTGGCGTTCCCGGCGGAAGAGGTATTGTGGGCTCGGCGTATCTAGGTACTCCGATCCAATTGGAACCTGGAACCTACGTTGTTTACTGGTGCGACAGTATGCGGACAACGGTTACGGTGCAGCACGGGCAAACAACAACCTTGCAGCTCGGAATCATTAAGGTCTTCGCCAGTACGCGCGGCGCGGGGGTCGGCGTCTACACTATTCCGGCAAATTCGTCCAACGAGATTGGAATTGGCACGCATTTGGGTGCAGGCGAGACAGCCGAAGCTGGTCTCCTGCCGGGCACCTTTGAGGTACAGGCATACTATGACCCCCTGCCGGGCAGGACATTCGGCAAGCTGGTCAAGCAGACAGTTCAGGTGGTTGCCGGGCAAACGACAGAGGTCAACTTCTGAGGCACTTCAAAGATTCCCGCCAAAGATCGACAGGAGGAGGGTGGAGGACCTATGGACAGCAAATGGATGTGGATTGGGCTCCTAACCGTTGTTTCGGTGTTTAGCCGGTTTATCCCCGCCTGCGCCCAGACGGGCGGGATATCGGGAAGCATTGTGCTTGGTGATTCCTCACACTGCGCAAACTGCGAAGTTACGATCGACCCCATGGTCGGCACTTCGGGTGCCGCGCGGACGACGAGAACGGACAGGCAAGGCAGGTTTCTTTATGTTGGCCTTCAGCCCGGCAAGTACTTTCTCGCTGTCACTGACCCGGTGACCCATGCGGTTAAAGGCGAGCTCATCTCTGTCAACGCCGGCTCACCGATGGCGCTGAACATCGACTTCTCGAGGGGTATATCCCCCCAGGGCGATGGGGAGTTGGTCGGGAGCGTTCAGCTTGATGGACACCCGTGCTCCGCCTGTACGGTTCTTATCAAACCCACTGGTAGTACGTTTGGAACGGAAACCGACTCTGGATGCAATTTTCGCTACCACCTGCCAGCCGGCGAGTACACTTTCACGGTACAACTCCCAGATGGAGGACCTTCAAACCGAACAATGCGCGTAGTCTCGCCCAGCCTGTCGGTACGGAGCACCCCGGCCATGTAGACCTCGACCTTTCTAGCACTGGCCTTGGCGGGACGATCGGGAACCAGCCCGGATTCATCATTCCCGCCACCAAGCAACATCCGCAAATCTTTGTACCAGCAGAACATCTTCCCGCAACGGTGCAGTCGCTCAATGGGGCTGGATCTGCGACGGCGGCACCCAGTGAGGCTCAGACCGCTGCGGCGGCTATCAACCAAATCTTGAGAGCGCCGCATGGCACATTGCCCCCGCCACAGGCGGTGGGTACGGCTCAGGGAGGTGAAACCGTAACGACAATAACCAATCGTACCAGCTACCTCCTGTCGGTTTACTTCTCGGGGCCTTCGCCCTATGTGCTGCAGATTGCCCAGGGCGCAGCGAGAACCTTGCAGCTAAGCCCGGGTCAATACCAGGTGGGAGCGCGAGTGGCAGATCCGAGCGTGACCCCGTTTTATGGAGTTCAAAACTACAACGCGGGGACGCGCTACTCTGAGGATTTTTACATCGCGCCCCACTCCCGTTAGGGTACCCACATGAAGGGAATCGCGGGTGGCGCATACATTGGCTTTTATGTATGCGCCACGGGCAAGCGCTCACGGCATCCTGTCCATCGCCAGAATGGACCTATCCTCCCGGTAATAAAACCTCCAACCTAACCAAGGCCAGTCACCCGGCTGGGCCACCAGGCCTCGCCTCACTGCATTATTTTGCAAGGCATTAAGCTTTTCGCCGGCTGGCGCGCACCTTCTGAAGTCTGCGCGCTCGACTTTCTACATTCGGGCGGCCAGCCTGTCATTCTGAGTGTAGCGAAGAACCCCGGCATTTCGCCCGGGGTAAGCTCCGCTAACCACCTCCATCTCGTTCGCTGCCGAAGGTCTCAAATGCAGTGATCCTTCGCTGCGCTCAGGATGACCGCGCTGGAGGTTTAGCAGAAACTCCCAGACTCCAGATCGGGTAGCGCAGAATTTGCGCGTTTCAAACTCTGTGGTTCTTTCTTTATTCGACCTTTATTCGACAAGCCACAAAGTTTTTGGAACGTAAAACTCTGCGCTCTGCGGGAAATAACAGGCAACTCATGGCAGAGTTAATCAGAAGCTTAAATGGCGATTTTCAGGGCAATTTCACGGTAAGGCGCTTCCGGGACCTTTGCCTTGCGGTGGGCTGCCCGCCGGACCTTACGGAAGTGAACCAGCCCGTGCTTTTCCAGAATTTTCAAGTCGGTCTGTACAGTTTTCAGATTCCGTCCCGACATTTTGGCCAACTCATACACCGACCCAGGCCGCGACTTTCGAATGACTCTGAGGAGGGCCAGCCGCTCCGGGGTAAGGAAGTTGCGCGCAGCTTCAATGCTGGTGAAATAAGCGCCGGTCTGCGGTGTGACCTTGCGCCCTCGCTGGACCGCCTTGAAAGTATCGCTGAAGCCGGAAAGCATCTTCTCCAGCGGCTTAATCCGAATGGTGAGCGTCTCTTTCATGTTTTCAGCCTTTCACCCGTGTAACGTCATGCCGGAAATCCGCGATCAAGCGGTCAACATCCTGGAATTCATAAGGCTCCTCGAGCGGCCCGATATGCCGGTGGGGTCCCTTCGGATGATGGTTGTCATAGAGCACCGCCGGTGCTCTCTCTCCATGCCGGATAAAGGCCAGACTGTAGCGGACTCCCTCCCGGTATCTGCCGCTGACCGGCACTTTCCAAATCCTCGCTTCCCAGAGATTTCCTTCTTCGTCGGTAGCCTTGTCGTGAAATAGGAGGTTTGTTCTGTCCCGCTCTTTCCTACGGTCTCCCATACCGCATGGTAGCACGAATCGAGCAGATGGCGGGCGCTGTAGCGGCGCCGGGAGTTTGCCCTGCCGGGGCGGGAGCGCCGAAAAGGCTTGGAATTTAAGACCGGCAGTTCCTTGCAGGGCCAGCACCGGCCGCCGCGACAGTCCAGCCACGAAAATGTACTCCTGCCGGACTGGCGGAAATCTTTCCTCAAAAAAATGCCTTTCAAGTTAGAATAAACTAGTTGCAACTGGTTTGAGGTAACCTATGGCCATCATCGGCGCGTTTGACGCGAAAACCCACCTGTCGGCCCTCCTTGACCGGGTGGCAAAGGGCGAAAGGATCACGATTACCCGCCACGGCGTTCCGGCAGCAATGCTGGTTCCTGCCGGGGACGCAGGTCAAAAGCTGACGCATGAAGAGATTGCCGAGGGCATGCGGGAATTGCGGAGGCGCGTGAAGCCCGGCCCCATGAGCGTCCGTGAGATGATCCATGAGGGGCGGCGGTTTTGAGCGGCGTTATTCTCGATGCATCGGTGGCGCTCGCCTGGTGCTTCCCGGATGAGGCCAGCGAATATGCTGACGGAGTCCTGGTTGCCCTGAAGGGACAGGCCATCGTCGTGCCGGCTGTATGGGGCCTCGAAATTGCTAACGCCATGCTGGCCGGTGAGCGCCGCAAACGGTTGAAGCAGCCGGAAATCCTGCGCTTCGTGGCTTTGCTTGAGGGACTTTCAATTCTTCAGGACGGTCAGGCGGCCAGCGAAAGCATCAGCAAAGTTCTGCCACTGGCGCGCCATTATGGTCTTTCGGCGTACGATGCTGCCTACTTTGAGCTGGCCATCCGGCACGGCGCGCCACTGGCGACGCTCGGCGGGAACTTGCAAAAAGCCGCCATGCGAGCTGGCATCCGGATTTTTTCCTAGGAGCTGCAAACAACGATATAAGGCGGGTTGTGCATCCATCGAGCCCCAGGGAGAGGGAGGCGAATCCGAAAGGCAGTTTGATCCCCCGCCGCTAGTTTGACAAGCTGCACAACGGTTGTTAGCATCGCTGTATGCAGCCAGGTTTCTCCTTCTCCGGCTTTACCTGACCGCAAGACCTTGTGATGCGGGCGGTTCGCTTCTACTGACTCACCGATTTCCATTTCAATTCGCATTTGGAGCTGGTCATGAGGACCAAAACATGGATTGTGCTTGCCGCCTTGGTTTCGTTTTGGCTGGTGGGGCTTGGATGGCCTTCAACCACGCATATCGATGCCTCCCGGAAGTTTGAATTCACTTATGCCGCCACGCTGAAGAATCTTCCGGCGGGCGCGCATGCTGTCCGGGTCTGGATTCCGATGGCGTCGACGGATGCCCACCAGACCGTCACGCTTGAAAAAGTCCAAAGCACTGTTCCTACGCGCACCACGCGGGAGACCGGGTACGGGAACCGCATGTTCTATGCGGAGTTTCGCACGCCTGCGAGCGCCCCGCCCCAATTCAAGATGATCTATCACGTGACCCGGCGGGAATATTCGAAGGGGGATTACCAGAGCCTGATGAGGTTCAACAACGATCCGGGTCCAGCGCCCAAGTCCGTGCAGCGATTTCTCCTGCCCGACCGGTTGATTCCGGTGGGCGGCAGGCTCCAGGCGATCGCGCAACAAGCCACGCGCGGGCAGAGCGGCGAGATCGAAAGGGCTCACGCCCTTTACGATTATGTTTTTCACAACATGCGGTATGACAAGTCAGGAACCGGGTGGGGACGGGGAGATGCGCTGTGGGCCTGTGACGCACATCACGGAAATTGTACTGACTTCCATTCGTTGTTCATCTCAATGGCCCGCTCGGAGAGAATTCCTGCGAGGTTCGAGATCGGCTTCCCGCTGCCGGAAAATCTTCAAGAAGGGATGGTGCCGGGGTACCATTGTTGGGCGGAGTTTTATGCGACTGGTGCAGGGTGGGTGCCGGTGGACATTTCCGAGGCCTGGCTTGATCAGAAAAAACACGATTACTTCTTCGGCTCAGTGGACGCCAATCGCGTGCGCTTTTCGCAAGGGCGGGACCTGACGCTCGCGCCCAAACAATCCGGCGCGCCCGTTAACTATTTCGTGTATCCTTACGTGGAAGTGGATGGCAAGCCCTTCCAGGCCACTACGCATTTTGCGTTTAAGGACCTGGGATTGGCGCGAGGCAGCCGGCAGTGAGCAGAAAGCAGGAGGTAGAAAGTGAGCCGCCGGGATTCTTCGGTCCGCTAAGGATGACGGGCATCCGTTGCTAGTGCTGTGGCGCGCTGACAACCCCAAGGAGAAATGATGGCCATTGAAGACTCAGCGGACCGGCATGGAGCCTTAAATCGTCTACAACCCACCAACCGGCATCAGGTTGTGGAGATTTTGGAAAGAAGGGATTATGCCGAGGATCTATGGTCGATTCGGGTTCGCCCGATGGATAAGCTGGCTTTCAAACCGGGGCAATATGCCACCCTGGGAGTTGAAAATGATGGGCAATTGGTGGAGCGCGCCTACTCCATCGTTTCCAGCCCTGCGGAGGAAACCATCGAGTTCTTCTTTGAGCTGGTTCCGCAGGGTGCATTGACTCCGTTGCTTTACAGGCTGCAAGTGGGCGATGCGATGATGATGCGCCGCCAGGCCAAAGGGCTTTTCAGGCTGGACGCGCAAAGTGGCCACAAAAAACACTTCATGATCTCAACGGTTACGGGGGTGGCGCCTTACGTCAGCACCGTCCGTGAGCTGCGGCGGCAGGAGCTCGAGGGAAAGCCGGTGGAGGTTTCTCTGGTGTTGCTACAGGCAGCGAGCCGCTCCTGGGAATTTGCCTATCGCGAAGAACTCAGCGAACTTGCCCGGAGCGTTTCGTGGTTGCAATACATCCCGACGGTTAGCCGGCCTTGGGAAGATGCAGCGTGGCAAAGGGAAGTGGGCCGCGCCGAAGATGTTGTGCGGAAATATGCGGATAACCTGCATCTTGATCCCGCGGAGACCACGGCCTACCTCTGTGGCCATCCGGGCATGATCGAAAACGCGCATGGCATTCTGCAACGAAGAGGATTCAGCAAGGAATCCGTCCGGGAAGAGCAGTATTGGGTGCCTACCCACAAGACCGGGGCGAAGGTCGTCAGTTAGCCCGTCCGGCTTATTGAAACATAAATTTTGTTCTTGTTGCGACGGTGCGGCGGGCTTTAGCCCTGCATCCTAAGAGCCGAGCTAAAGACCGCCTCCACAGGATATCAAGGTCCAAACCACCGGCCAGTCAACCTCTGCCTTAAATCAGCGAGTCTGTGAAACGGCCTGGAGACAGATGGGCTTACCGCCAGAATGCTTGCGTCATGCCTTGACGAAAAGAGGTTAGGTCCGGACACGCATCAGCAGGTAAACCCCGCCCAAGCCGAACAGGATATCCGGCGACCAGGCGGCGATGACGGGGGGAAGCTGGCTCAGGTTGCCCATCGCCTCGAAAAGGCTGGAAGTGGACCAGTAAAGGATGGCGATGACAAGGCTGACGGCAATCCCGGAGAGGGCTCCTTTCCGGCCGGCGCTGAAGGAAAAGGGGATGCCGATAAGCGCCACCACAAAGGCGATGAGCGGGTAGGAAAATTTCCGGTAGAACTGGACAGAAAGGCGAACTACGTCAAAGCCGCTCTGCCGGAGGCTTTCAATATAGCGGCGCAGTTCAATCGCACTCATTTGTTCCGAAGGGCGGACGTCCTTTTTGAAGTAGCTGGGACGCTCGGTAAGGCTGGGGAAGGCGGCCACCGAGAAAGGCTTGTATTCCGTCACGAGGTTTCCGCGGAGGCGCCGAACCCAACCATCCTCCAGAATCCATTCATGAATATGGGGCTCCCAGAAGGCGCGCGCCGCGAAGATGCGGCGGGTCATACGGAATTGCGGGTCGAAATCAAACACGGAGAGGCTGGCAAAGACGTTGTGGTCCGGATCGAAGAAACGGTAATTGTAAATCCGGCCTGATTGTCCGTAGATCCATTGCCGGTCGGGACGGAAGTAAGTTTGCGCGGGCCTTCCTTTGATCTCGTTGCGCAGGGCATCCTGCCGCTGATTGGTTTCGGGCAAATACTGATCTCCCAGGATAAACATTCCGGCGCTCAGCATGGCTGCGGCCACCAGAACCGGCAAGGAAATCCTGTAGAGGCTGATCCCCGCCGCTTTGATCGCGGTGACCTGATTGGTTTTGGTGAGAAGGCTGAAGTTCACGAGAGTTGCCACCAGGATGCTTAGCGGAAGCATGAGGTAGACCACTTGGGGTAGAAGGTAGCGGTAGTAGTTGAGTACCAGCGCGGGTGGCGCGTGATGCCAAACGACATCGCCCAGAAGCTGGAAAAAATCAAAAATGACATAGATGCCCGTCAGCGCAAAGAGCATGATGAGCAGATAGAAAAACCAGCCGCGAATAATATAAATGTCAAAGATCTGAAAGAGCCGGCTGCCCAGAGGCCTCGGATGAAGCAGCGTGTTCGAGGGCGTGGGGCGAACCCGTCTTGCCCGCCAGCGTTGGAAAGCGCGCGCCAAATCCTCCGCCCAGTCCTGAAAGAATTGGACCCCGAACCGGACTTTCCTCATTTGCCAAAGCATAAAGAGGGCGGCCAAAAAGAAAATGAAATTCGCTACCCACAAGCCGCAAAAAGGATTCAGCCGGCCTTGCTTGGCCAGACCCAAGCCGAAGGCCATGATGACGTAGTAGAGAAAGACCAGGAAGGTGGCAAGCATCACACCGACGGATTTCCCGCCTTTCCGCGTAAACATGCCGAGCGGCATGCCCACGAGCGCCAGGACGATCGCGGCCGCCGGCAGAGCAAAGCGGTAATTGAGCTCGACCAGCATGGCTTGGCGGCTGCGCGGACTCCGGGCAGCATGGATCAGTTGCTGGACGGACATGGCTGTGGGCAACTCCTGTCCGCTGGCCGCGCCGGCGCCCGAATCCGTCATAACGGGAAGGTCCGTCTCATTGAAGGAAATGATGGAATAGCGTTGAGAATCAAGAGGATCGAGTTCGTGCGTGGCGCCGTCCACCAAACGCAGGGCGAGACGGTGGTTGGTCTTATCGTTGACAAGGATGCCGCTTTCGGCTAACGTCACTTTCGGTGATTTTCGGTCCGTGTTATCAGCAATGAAAACGCCTTTCCAGGTGGACTCCGGACCGCGAATATCCTTGATGTAAATCAGAAGATTTGGAAACTGTTCGATGAAGACGCGCGGCCGGATTTCATAAGGGGCCATGCTGGTCTTGATCTCGTTTTCCATCAACATGAGTCTTCGCGTGGAAAGCGGGGAGAGATAAAGGCTCATGGCTGAGGCACAGGCCCAGCCGCCCAGAGCGAAGATTAAAACGGGCCGGACGAATTGGGACAGCGCAACACCGGAAGCGCGGGCAGCGATCACTTCACCATCAGCGGCCATGCGGCTAAGACCGATCAGGGTTCCAACCAGAGTGGCGATGGGAATAGTCAGCACCAGGACGCTGGGGATCGGGGCAAGAAACAGCGATATCATATTGAGCGGCGCCAAATTATGCTCGACCGCCATTTCCAGGAGCCGGTTTAAGTTGGGAAGGTAGAGGACGAATGTAAAAATCAGCAATCCGAGAAGTGAATGAAGAAAGACTTCCTTCAGGATGTAGCGAGTGAGGATTCTCATGCCACGCCAAACTGCAAGAATTTAGGACATGCGAGCGCCGGGAGAGTTTTACGTATGGAACCTCAGAATACCTAATCCTCGCGTTTCACCGCATTCAATCCATGCTATCACGCCAGTTTTAAGACAGTAAAGGAGCAGGTTTCACTTTCATGGCTCGTACTTACCTGATGTTGCTCTGGCACATGCACCAACCTTATTACAAAGACCTGGTGGAAGACCGTTACACGATGCCTTGGGTCCGAATGCACACGTTGAAGGATTATTTTGGCATGGTGGCCATGCTCCAGGATTTCCCCGGCGTGCATGCAACCTTCAATTTGGTTCCTTCGCTGGTGGCTCAAATTGAGGACTATGCGGAAAATCGCGCTCAAGAGGGTCCCTACGAACTTGCTTTCAAACCGGCGGCGGAATTAACCGCAAAAGAACGTGAAGCGCTGGTGGGTTCGGCGTTTCAGATCAACCGGGAAAACCTGCTTTCCCGTTATTCGCGCTTCGTTGAATTATATGAGAAGGCAAGGGGGAATGGGCTTGAGCCGGACGCCTCACGGCTGACTGCCGTGCAGGATATCCTGGACTTGCAGGTGCTTTCCCAGCTTGCCTGGTTCGACGAGATTTATCTGGAGACGGATGCCGAAATGATTTCTCTGGTGGACCGGCAGAGGGGATATACCGAGGCGGACAAGCTGGTTCTTCACCAGAAAGAGATCGAACTCTGCCGGCGGACGCTGAAAAAATACCGGGTGGCAGCGGAGCGGGGCCAAATCGAGCTCTCGACCTCCCCCTTTTACCATCCTATCCTGCCTTTGCTCTGCGATTCGGACGCGGGAGCGGAGTCCCACCCCGGGTTACGTCTTCCCAGGCGGAGGTTCCATCATCCCGAGGATGCGCGGGCTCAATTGCGGGCGGCAATCGACCTGCATCAGCGCGTATTCCGAACCAAGCCCCAAGGCCTGTGGCCAAGCGAAGGCAGCGTCTCCGAAGCAGTCCTGCGCATTGCCGCAGAGGAAGGATTGGCTTGGGCAGCGACAGATGAGGGTGTGCTAGGGCGATCATTGGAAATGAGCTTCACGCGAAATCCTGACGGGACGGTGAATGGAGGGTATGAGCTCTACCGGCCTCACCGGTTCGCACCGGGCGGCCAGTACATCAATTTGTTCTTCCGCGATCATGAACTTTCGGACCTCATTGGATTCGTTTACTCCCGAATGGATCCCAAGGTGGCCGCGCATGACCTGTTTCAGCGCATTCGGGCGGCGGGAAGAAGCCGCGGTGAAGAAACTGCGGTCGTTTCTGTGATTCTGGACGGAGAAAATGCATGGGAATACTACCGGAATAATGGCCGGGAATTCCTGAAAAGTTTTTATGGCATCCTTTCTAACCAAGACGAGGTCCGTGCGGTGACTGCCAGCGAAGCGCTTCAGCTTGTCAATCCCGGAATTCTTCCAAGAGTAGTGCCGGGCTCTTGGATTAATGCAAATTTCGACGTGTGGATTGGCGCCGAAGAGGATAACCGCGCCTGGGACCTGTTGGGCGAAGCACGGGATTATTTCTCCGCGCACGCCGGTAATCCCGGCCTTTTGGCTCCTCAAGTGGAACTCGCCCGTCAGGAACTGTGGGTGGCTGAAGGGAGTGACTGGTGCTGGTGGTATGGTCCTGAGCACTCGACCGAAAACGATGAAGAGTTCGATCTACTTTTTCGAAAGCATCTCAGCAACATCTACCGGCTGCTGAATGGATCGACACCGGATGACTTGGCGGCCCCGATCAAGCAGCCGAGAACCGGGGCGGGGTTGAACGTTGCTCCCACCGGCTTGGTAAGGCCTAGCGTGGATGGGAGGGTGACCACTTATTTCGAATGGCTGGGAGCGGGCGTTTATTCGCCGGACGAGCGTTCAGGTTCGCTCCACGGCGCGGCTCAACATGTCGAAGCGGTGCATTACGGTTACAGCGAAAATGCCGTTTTCCTAAGGGTGGATCTCAAGGAAGCATTTCCGGTCGAACATCCGGAGTTTGAGATTCGAGTCATCTTTAATGGCGGCCATCTGGCCCGATTACACGCGGCCATCGGCCCGGGGATGCTCCGGGAGGTTTCCTTCTGGCGGCAAGACCAGCCGCTGAGAATTCCGGACGAAACGGGACAGCAAGTGCGAGTGGCCTACCGAAGTATTTTTGAGGCCGGTATTGATTATGAAATGCTGCAGTTGAAGCCTGGCGAGAAAACCCGTGTTCAAGTATCATTGTGGGTGAATGAGCTTCCGCTCCAGGTCGTCCCGCCTGACGGGTGGCTTGCTCTTGAGCTGACCGAGGATCTGGTGAGCTGGTGAAGTGTCAGTGCTGAAATTTTTATATTGAAGGCCCTTGACATTCAGGTCTTGATACTATAAACTCAGAAATTGCCTTGAGGGAAAAGAACCCACAAGGTGAACGCCGCCGGATCTGCACAGGCAAGCGTCTGCGGCGCCCTTCCCGAAGCAGGGAATCCGTCAAAAGCGGACCTTCATAGTTCTTTGACAATTGAGTTGAGCAAGCCACGTCAATGCGCATGCGTTCCTTTGGAACGATGCGCGACGCTGAGCGACATGTTTTTTCCTGAAGGCAAAGGGAAAAGGCATGAGTTCTTCCACGGCTTGGCAGGTTTCAGCGATGAGATTTGCAAGGCTATGGGGGAAACTCCAAAGTTTAGCGTGGGTGAGTCCGGTAACGGACCTTGCCCATGTTGCCAAGTTTCAAACGAGAGTTTGATCCTGGCTCAGAATCAACGCTGGCGGCGTGCCTAACACATGCAAGTCGAACGAGAAAGCGGGGGCAACTCCGTGAGTAAAGTGGCGTACGGGTGAGTAACACGTAGCTAACCTACCCTTGAGCGGGGGATAACCTGGGGAAACTCGGGCTAATACCGCATAGTATTCCGGTGGCTGACGCCGCTGGGAGCAAAGGCCCGCAAGGGCCGCTCGAGGAGGGGGCTGCGGCCGATTAGCTAGTTGGTGAGGTAATGGCCCACCAAGGCGATGATCGGTAGCCGGCCTGAGAGGGCGCACGGCCACACTGGCACTGAAACACGGGCCAGACTCCTACGGGAGGCAGCAGTGGGGAATTTTGCACAATGCCCGAAAGGGTGATGCAGCAACGCCGCGTGAGGGATGAAGGCCTTCGGGTCGTAAACCTCTTTCGACCGGGAAAAATGGGCCTGCGAAGAGCGGGCTCTGATGGTACCGGTGGAAGAAGCCCCGGCCAACTACGTGCCAGCAGCCGCGGTAATACGTAGGGGGCGAG
>CALCEB010000042.1 GCA_937900045.1 uncultured Acidobacteriota bacterium | reverse complement strand
AAGATCGTCGGCAGCGTCAGATGTGTATAAGAGACAGTCCTCAAACAAGCCAAGGCGGAATACGCCAAGTTGCAATAACATGGACGGGGGTGAGGGCGGTTAGCACCGGCTGTGTCAAACGGGCGGGAAGCGGACCGGGCGGCGCTGGATGACGCGCTGAAGGCGCTCGAAGCGGCGTCGGGCGGGTTAGATGGAGGGGCGGGCCTTGTGCCGCCCGAACGGGCACTACTCCACGAAAATGTCCGACTGAGACCAATTGACTCTGAAATGCTGAGGAGCGATACTTTCGTACTATGAGGGTTTATCGAGCAGGCAGATTCCGTCTTTCCCGGTCGGGCCAGGCCCGGCAAGTGCTTCTCTTCGCTCATGGCTCCTGGAGTGGACCGCTGTGGGGCCGCGCTCTGGAGTTAGGCCCGATTTCTTTGGGTCCAAAGAAGGTGCACGACCGGGGAGATGGTTACTTTTACATCCCGCCCGGCTTGGTGATCTTTTTCTACACCACGCACGGAGAGTACGGGAAGAGAGCGGCTGCGTACTCAGTGCTGGAGAATCCCGCGGCGGCGTATCAGGGCCTGGTGGACGAAGTTAGCAGTATCCAGGCAAAAGGGGTTTACAATGTCGATCCCACCCAGCGCCAACGCATTTACGATTACGCCATAAGCTTTCTCGAAGGCGAGGAAGCCACTTGGGGCAAGCACCAGGCGGGCGACTACACCCCCGACATTGATCTGCTGATGCTCGAAGATGGTTCCGACGCTCATCTCTCAAATGCCATCGCGTTCGCCCAGTCAGCGCCCAATGGCGATAATTACAAGATTTTCCATTGCTGTCACTGCCGGTACGTGGCACCGGATTGATTATCTCCTTGCCGGGTTCGGGCGGCTGGACTCCCAAGGTCGATTCCAAACTGATCTAAGGAAACGCGGGAGAAGCTCCGTTGTTCCAGGGCGGTGTTTGCGCGAAAGCTTCACATCAACGAGAGAACGCTGGAGAAGTGGGAGCAGGGGCGCGCCAAGCCGAATCCGCAGGCCGCTACCCTCGTCCTCCTTGTCCGACGATATCCCGACACACTGCTGCGTCTGGAAAAGCTGGCCGTTGGATGATGGGGATAGGACGAACGGCAAGACCGACCTCCCCGGGGACATGGCGCTTGCCGTGAAAATGGACACGCTCATATCGATTTTTGATTGATCGTGGGCTTGTCTCTCGCCGAAAAGCCCACGGACAGGAAAGCACTGTCCGTGGCTACCAGCTCGAGCCGGTGGCGTCGCAATCCGCGCGGCGTGAAGCGCAAGATGAGTAACTTTCCGCTGCGCCCGCGAGGGGCTTGCCCGAAGGTTCGAATTAAAGTCGCAGAGTGCATAAGAATTGTTAAGTGAACAGTATTGAGGTTAACGCCCAAGAAGGAAAATGCGCCAGGTAACACTCTGGGGGGCGCGTTAGGTCAGTACAACAATCTTGCCACCCGCTTTGTTCTCCTCCATGCAGCGATGCGCCTCAACGATCTCGTCAAGGTGGAACATCCGGCCGACCTGGACGTGCAACGTACCCGCCGCGATCTGCTCGGCCAGTTCTTCGAGCGGCATCCGCATGAAATCTTCCGATTCGCCGGCATAGCTCGTAAGGCAGACCGCAGTAGGGATCGCCTCCATTGGAGCGAAATTGTCGAACGCCCATTTGTTGCCGACAATGCCGGTCATGCAAACGATGCCGCGCTGTTTGGCGCAACGTAGCGAGTCTTTCAGCGTCGTGGTGCCCACGAGTTCGAGCACCTTGTCGACCCCTTTCGGACAAACCTCCTGCACTTGTTGGGCGATCGATCCGGTATCGATGAACACCTGATCGACACCGCTGGCGCGCAGCAACTTTTCGCGGTCAGGGTTACGAGTCGTCGCGGCGACGAAGGCACCGTGGCCTTTAGCGATGGCCGCGGCCGCCAGCCCGACCGAAGTCGTGCCTCCACGGATCAGCAGACGCTCGCCTTTTTCGAGACGAAGCGACTTGAACAGCGAGCCCCACGCTGTTTGCAGCATCTCCGGGATGGCTCCCAGCGTTTCCCAGTGGAGTTCGGTCTTGAGGACCTGCACCTGTTTCGCGGGCACGCAGGTATATTCGGCGTAGCCGCCGTCGAATTGCCGCCCCATGCCACCCATCGCGGTCGCCACGATATCGCCCTTGCGAAACTCGTTTCCTGGCGCTGACTCGACGAGTCCGACCGCTTCGATGCCCAGCACGCGCGGGAACTTGACGTTGGGTGAATGGCCCTGCCGCGTGAACAGTTCGGAGCGGTTGAGTCCGAACGCCTGCACGCGAATCAAGACTTCGCCGCTCTGCGGCGTGGGGACCGGCAGGCTCTCAATCTTCAGAACCTCCGGCCCACCTGCTTCGCGAATCACTGCGGCTTTCATGGTGGTCATCATTCAGGTCCTTTCGTTTTATGTGCGCGGTGGGTTCGTGGTGGAGAAGCAGTAGCGCGCAATCTTCCAGGCGTCGTCGATTTTCTGGAACAGGAAGAGCTCCTGATTGGCCTCTGGGCCGCCCCCGCCAATGGCTTTGACCTTAACCGTCCCGGCGGAATTGGTGCGCGCGATCGCCCAGTCGGGCGCGATCTGGTGGATTTCGGCGACTTCGAATTTGACGCTTAGAGTGATTGCTGAGAACACGGCGTCATAGGCTTTGCGAACCGCGTCGGCTCCGACGCTGGACGGGGAGTGCTGCGGCATGAATACGCCATCGGAAGCGTAGAGCTTCATCACCGCGTTGGTATCGGATTGATTTAACGCGTC
Source organism: uncultured Acidobacteriota bacterium (assembly GCA_937900045.1). GTDB lineage: Bacteria > Acidobacteriota > Terriglobia > UBA7540 > UBA7540 > CALCEB01. The sequence continues at coordinate 20,548 of CALCEB010000042.1, read as the reverse complement.
TTGATATTTCGCTAGTACAGCGGCAACTGCCTCTTCATTCGCATTCATGGTTTCGGTCCTTTGCATTTATGGATGGCTTCAGAAAGGAATATAGGCTTATCCAGACTACGCAACTAGTGGGGAAAACTGCAACTGCTTTTTCCAAATTTGGGATAATCTCTTGAGGAAGCACTTATTCGCGGGTGGCGGCGACATCGTTTTGTCATGTCGCTGTCCGCGGGGGTCCAGGACCCGTCACCACCTTGTTTACTTCCGTCATTCCCGCCCAGGCGGCAATCCATTTTTTCGTGCCCCACGAAGCGCCGCCCTACGCTGTCATTCCCGCGTAAAGGCCTTCCGTCTTTCCCTGGAAGCAAGCGTAGCGCGGACCTGGGCTCTGTCAGGTCCACGGCTCTTCGACAACCCAACGCTCACCCAAGCCCGTTGTTGTTGGCGCTATCAATGGTTGGAGTTTTCCAGCGGTATTTTCTTCAGCTCGGCGACCAGCTTGGCAAATCGCCGGTGATCGTGTCCCACACCCGATCCAGGTTGATATCGAAATAGGCGTGAATCAGCCAGTTCCTTGCGCCGACAATACTCGTCCACGGAATTTCCGGAAACCGGGCCTTGGTTTCCGGAGAAATTCTTGCGGCTGCCTCGCCGATAATTTCAATGCAACGTGCGATGCCCATCGACAACATGCGGTTCCGATCGAGATCGTGACGGGTCTGACCCTGGGCAAACGAGAGGGCTTCCTCGGCCGCTTCCATCATATGACGGAGGCGCACGGCGTCAGCTTTGGACGTATTGGACCTCGGCTGATTGCACAACCTCAATTCGGAAGTAGCGGCTCAAGTCCTGGGGTGTTCGCAGGTCCACCTTCCGCCCCAGCATCTCCGATAACTCCATTTCGAGGCCCGCCATGCCGAAGAGTCCGATGTGATACCCTGGCTCGAATTCAACGAGAACGTCGATGTCGCTTTCTGGACGGAAGTCAGCGCGGAGTACTGAGCCAAACAGCGCCAACTTGACGATATGCTGCCGGTGACAAAACTCCACGATTCGATCCTTCGGAATCTCGAAGCCGCGCTGGTTCATGACTTACTCCGTCTTATCCTCAGATCGCGTTCTAACACGTGGGTGGCGCCTACGTCGCGCTCTCTTTGCGATGTAGGCGACCCTGGGATAGGAAATGGCGCAACCATGCGACAGAACGGCACGTATGCGCCGCCCGCGAATGCTGTACCGGCGGGCTGGTGGGCGAGAATTCACCGGTGCGTAGCGCGTCCGGCTTCACGGCTCCAAAAGAGCTTAACGGCAGTAATTGAATCAGGCGTGCAAAGGACAGTCGTCAACGCATCTCCCGGCCTCTCACTGGCGGTCGGCCACGCACCGGAAGCCGATCGCGCCGGAGCGGTCGATGCCCGGAGCCATTAGCAGATACTTTCCGTGTTCGTTGAGTTTGTAAGCTTGGGGAAAATACCAGATTGACCCTTGGGGTTGATAGTAACTGCCACCGCGTAAGATTGCGGCCCGGTTGTGCTCGTCCCGGTACTCGTCCGTCCATTGCCAGACATTGCCTACCATGTCCATCACGCCGAAGGGACTGGCACCCTTGGGCGTCGCGTTGACATGGGGTGGCTTGCCCAGCCCACGGCCTTTGCCGGGCGCAGGCACGGCGCTCGAATCCCATTTATTTCCCCACGGATATATCCGTCCATCCGTACCCTGGGCGGCATACTGCCATTCCCATTCGTGGGGCAACCGCTTTCCAGCCCAAGCCGCGTAGGCGCGAGCATCTACCAATGAAACCCACGTGACCGGCCTGTTAGCCCAGCCCACCGGAAATGTACCGTTGCGCCAGTCTCTCAGGAAATTGTGGCTGTCCTTGGGATGATAGTGAGTGGCGTCGAGAAATTTCTTGAACTCAACGTTGGTGACAGGATAGCGATCCATGAAAAAAGCCTTGATATGCATTTGATGCCGGTGACTTCGCCGGGGAGAGTTTTCCCAAGGCATCTGCACATCCACTCCAACCTGATTTCCCCCTTCAACCTCAATCCCGGAAACCTGGAAATCGAAGTCGCCCTCCGGAATAGCCACCATGCCCTCGGGCGCGGCTTCGACTGGCCGGGTCGATGCGATCTTAACGATGTGCTGCGGAAGAAAATGCCACTGGCGCGAGAAGCTGGCCAGAGGCCGCTTGGAAAGCCGGGCCATTTCCTCCAGAAGCCGGGCTTCCTCGGCAGAAAGTTGCGGAGTTGCGAGAATCGCGCCGTAACCTTCCGGTTCGAGATCAAAGTTCAGGGTGGCCGTCCGACCGCTGACCTGGGGCTTCAACTCAGCGCCATGCCATACATCGTAGTAGCGCAAACCGGGTTCGTAGCGAACTTGAATTTGCCGGCCGGAGAGGGCGAATTCATTGCGATTCACGATGGTCCAGAGCGTCTCCGTCCCGTTCGGGAACTTGCTGGCAAAGGCTCCGTATTGCAACACCGGAGTGTGCGGTTCCCAGCCGGGACTGATGAGGAGCGCGGCAAAGGTCCTGTCGATGGCGCCGATGCGGCGCAGGATTTCGGCATCGCGATCCGTGATGGAATTCCAAACGCCAAAAATGTTTTCCCAACTTTCATAACCCACGCCGTTGAAAAAAGCGGCCTGAAGGCTATCGGTTTTGTCGCGCGCCCATCGGTCACACACGTTGACCATGTGGCGCGTCTCGAGCCACTTGTTCTTGCTGACCATCGGCTCGAATGGATATTTCCAATAACCCCAACTCAGATTATTCCACGCCAGGGCAAAGTCCACATCGCCATTGAGCCCATCCTCTGGCTCAAAGGCAATGGGATGGCCGGTGTGGTCAGAGGCCGCGCGGAAAATAGGTGGCACGGCGGGCATGGTGTCGGCGTTGACGCCGTCAGCCCCGATCTGGGCCATCAACCGGGCCAACGCTTCCCAATCGGGCGACGCCTCCGGCCGCGTTCCACGATCCCACGGGTTGTAAGCAAACAACACTCGAACGCCGTTACGATGAAACTTCTCCACCATCTTTCTTACGCCGTCGATTCCTCCCGGCATATCGCGGATCAGGTCAAATTGGTTGCGGTCATCGATTCCAAGATTCGGATACGACGGCCAGATCAGCACGGCATCGATCCCTCCATAGCGGCGCTTGAGGTCCATTAAGTAACGGTCCACGGTGTAGTGGCCCGAGTGGGGATCGTAGAAATAGCGGTCTTGAATCATCATCTGCGGCTGGATAAAACTCGACTGCGTCCACTTCAACTCCGGGCGGTCGTATTGCGCTCCGCTGTAACCCATGCGGATCAAATGCTCGCGCTTCCAGGCTTGAAGGTATGCAAGCCAGGCTTCAAACGATTGGCGCGGGATCGCCTGTTGAGCGCCTTTCGCGCAGCACAGTCCGTGGGTCGCCGTGGTGTTGGGCGGGCCCGGAATCTGCTCGTTCTGGGGCGGGTAGAAATTGTGCGGGTAATTGAAATCTTGCGCGCCGAGCGGCAGGCAGAACAACAGACCGCAAACCAAGATCATCCCGCGCCCACATTTGAACATGACCGCACCGGCCTTAAACTCATTATCGTTCAGTTTGGCGGGAACAAAGCCAGTTTTTACGTTGTTTTTGCGCGAAAAGTTTGTAACTTGTTGATTATAAGTCAATTGCGTGGGTTTTTTCGAAAAATCTACATAACTTACGTATTATCTATGGGTTATCCGACTTTTCAATGGCTTTGATCATGGCTTTGAATGGCTTTGTATCATTCGATTTATCCATGTTTTCAGTGTATTACAGGCTTTTCCACAGGCAAAAAAGTATTATTTTTTCTCTTCTTTTGGCTCGCACCCGCATTTTTACTGGCTGATTCGCATGTTGGCAATGGCTTTGTTCCTCGAGTGTCATTTTGGTCATCTTTTTCAATGGGGATTGGCCGGTCATGAGAAACCCTTCACGGGAAGTATATTCCATAGATACTATCATGTAAGTATCTGATTGTCAAGGACTTTTTGACTTGGGTGGTGGCGTGGTTTGTTGGCTGTAGCGGCGCTCTATGAGCGCCGAACCTGGATCCTCAATGATTTCCGGCGCTCATAGAGCGCCGCTACAGCCAATTGCGCCACTACCCGGGCCTGCCCGTCACCGGTGGCAACGGCTTTGCCTTTCGCTGCCACACCCCGTTCAATGTCACCCCCGCGAAGGCGGGGGTCCATATCACGACAGGTAAGGACTGGATTCCCGCTTGCGCGGGAATGACGGCGGCGGACAATATCAGCAAACGTCAAGCTGAGTCACTACCCTCCCGATCGGGCGGTTGACAACGCGTGGCCCATGGTAGTAGCCTATCTACGGCTATATGCCGAAAACAGCGCGTTACAAGAACCGCATCGAACTACTGCAAGGCACGCTGGACATGCTGATCCTGCGGACGCTGCAGTGGCGGCCGCAACACGGTTACGGCATCGGCCAAGGCATCGGCGCAGGCTCCCATGAGGTGCTACGGGTGGAATCGGGATCGCTTTATCCGGCCTTGCACCGTTTGGAGCGGCAAGGCTGGATCGTCTCCGAGTGGGGACTAAGCGAAAACAAGCAACGGGCAAAGTTCTACCGGCTGACGGCGGCTGGCCGCAAGCATCTGGTGAGCGAAGAATCGCGCTGGGAAGAGTTCGTGAAGGCGGTCAAGGCAGTGATGAAGCCAGCGGTTGAAGAGCAGTGACGAGTGATAAGTGACGAGTGACGAGCGAAAAAAACAGGAAATGCGTAGGGCGCTGCTTGCTGCGCCCCGTGTGGGAGGAATCATGAAATTCTGGGCGTTATTCAGGCGCCGGAAACAGCGCGATCATGATCTGGATGAAGAGATTCGCGCCCATCTGGCGATGGCCATTCGGGAGCGAATCGACCAGGGCGAAGACCCCGCCGAAGCCGAGGCCAATGCGCGGCGCGAGTTCGGTAATACGACCTTGGTCAAAGAGGTCACGCGCGAGATGTGGGGCTTCGCGTGGCTTGAAACATTGTTGCAGGACCTGCGCTACGGCTTGCGTCAACTGCGCCGCAATCCTGGTTTCACGGCGGTTGCGGTGCTGACGCTGTCCCTCGGCATTGGCGCAAATACGGCCATCTTCAGCGTCGTGGACGGCGTGTTGTTGGCCCCGCTGCCTTACCCCCGACCGAATCGCCTGGTGGCGGTGTGGGAAACCCTGCCGCGCTCGAAGCACATCGATGCCATTTCATACCCTAACTTCCGGGATTGGCAGCGCGAGGCTGGCTCATTCCAGCGGATGTCGGCGTTTGGAGATTCGGACTATGAGCTGACGAGTCCTGGGATGCCCAAACATATTTGGGGCTACGAAATCTCCCCGGGCTTCTTCGCTACTTTAGGCGTAAGGCTAACTCTCGGCCGTGAGTTTACGCCGCAAGAAGACCAGTACGGCGGAGCGCCAGCAGTCATTATAAGCAATCGCATGTGGAGAAACCGGTTCGCCGGCAGTCCTGAGGCGCTCGGCAAGGTTCTTGAGCTGAACGGAGTCGCTCGCACCATTGTCGGAGTTACGCCCCCAGAATTCCGTCTCTTCGAGCGCCAAGACGTCTACACGCCGCTCGGCCAGCGCAATCCCGTGTTCCTGAACCCGCGTGGAAGCCACGACGATATGGTCTCCGTCGCGCGCCTCAAGCCCGGCGTGAGCATCGCGCAGGCGCAGGCAGAGATGGACGCGATTCAGCAGCACCTCGATCAACTCTACCCCGAGACGGATCGAGGCCTCGGAGCTGAAGTCGTTCCACTCAAGCACCAGATTGTTGGGAACGTGGGCGGAACGCTTCTGCTGCTGTTGGGTGCGGTGGGGCTGGTGTTGCTGATCGCCTGCGCGAACGTCGCCAATCTCCTGCTGGCGCGCGCGGCAGCGCGAAGCCGGGAGTTTGCGATTCGCTCGGCGCTTGGGGCGAACCGGGCGCGCGTGGTGCGGCAGTTGCTGACTGAAAGCGTGATCCTCTCGGTCGCCGGCGGCGGGCTGGGGCTCGCGGCGGCAGCATGGGGAGTGAGACCGATGCTGGCAGCGGTGCCGGGAACCTTGCCGCGCAGTTATGACATTCGTCTAAATGTTCCTGTCCTTCTTTTCGCCTTCGGAGTTGCCGTCACGGTGGGCATTCTTTTCGGATTGGCCCCTGCTTTGAAGAGCTCGAAATTCGACTTGCAGGAAACGCTGAAAGAAGGCGGCCGGACGGCGTCGAGCGGCCACCACCATGCGCAGAGTAGCCTTGTGATTTTCCAAATGGCTCTGACTCTGGTGTTACTGGTGGGGGCGGGCCTGCTGTTCCGCACCATCCGCCACCTATGGGAGACCAATCCCGGCTTCGACACGCAGCATATCGTAACGTTCAAGGTGGGGCTCTCGCCCTCGGCAGCCAGAACAGGCGCAAGTACGCGAGCTGCCTACCAGCAACTTCTCGGGCGAATTCGGATGATTCCTGGCGTCGAAGCTGCGGACCTTACGTACATCCTTCCTTTGACCGGAGACAACAACACCGCCCCCTTCTGGATTGACTCCCAAAAGCCTTCCGTGCCTCAGGCTGCGCCGCGGATGATGGTGTTTGACACGGGCCCGGACTACCTCCGGGTAATGAAAATTCCGCTTCTTCGAGGCCGGTTTTTTACCCCGGAAGATACCGCCAAATCACCGTGCGTCGCGGCAATCGATTCTGTTTTCGCGCGGACGTATTTCCCCGATAAAGATCCCCTCGGTCAGACCCTAACTTTCGGATGGACCCCTCCTTTGGGACCCTGCTGGATTGTTGGCGTGGTGGGCCACGTGCGACACTGGGGGCTGGGCGCGCCCGGCGCCTACACGCGAGCCCAGAGCTACTACCCGCTTTACCAAATTCCGGACCGCTACTGGTCGGTGGGGCAACTCGAAAGTATGAGCATCCTCATTCGCACGCCGCTCGACGCCGCGGTTCTGATACCGGAGGTCAAAAAGGCAGTTTACGGAGCAGGCAGACGTCAGACAGTCTATGCCGTGCAAACTATGGAACAAGTCGCCGCGGAATCGATGGCGTCGCAGCGGTTCCCAATGATGCTGCTCGGGGTGTTTGCGGGATTGGCGCTGCTGCTGGCGTCCGTCGGAATCTACGGAGTGATTTCCTATTCGGTCGCACAACGAGTGCACGAGATTGGGATTCGGATGGCGCTCGGTGCGCAGAAGCGGGACGTTTTTCGGATAGTGATTGGACAGGGTCTGAGGCTAGCCTTGGCTGGCGTCGCGATAGGAGTAGCGGCTGCGTTAGTTCTCACCCGAGTGCTCTCGAGCTTCTCGCACCTGCTCTACGGAGTTCGGGCGAGCGATCCGTTAACGTTCGTCGCCGTCTCGCTCGTGTTAGCTGGGGTGGCCGTTTTGGCGTGCTACATTCCCGCACGCCGTGCGGCGAAGGTAGACCCTATGGCGGCCTTGCGGCACGAATAGCGCCATTCAAGGAGTCTAACTTCGCCCGCCTTGATTCAAAAGCATCCACACGTCGATGCCGGGAATGTTGGTGCTTATGCTGGAGAAGTTGACTTGCGCCCGAATATGCTTGGGATCGAGCACCAAGTATTCGCGAGGCGCGGTCAGGATGGGGGTTTGAGGCTGATTGCCGGACGGGTCTGCTGTAGCGCCGCCGACTTACGACCGTGTGTATAATCACGAATCATGCAGGTCAAGGTTGACCGCAAATCTCAATACACCTTCACCAGAACCACGCCGTGCCTCGGCACGCTGGCTGAGAAGCTGCCGGTAAACTTGCCAAGGTTTTTCCTAGCCCAGAGATCGCGGACCGTCTTCGTCCCGCTCACCCCGATGTCTTTGAAGTTGGCGGTGATGCGCTCCGTATCCTCGCCCCGGTTGATCAACAGGGCGGCGGTCGAGCCGTCTGCAAGCGGCTTGGCCCAAACCTCGTAAGGTCCAACCTGCCACACCCAGCGGCCTTGAACGCCCTTGGGATCCTGGTCGATGGCGATTACCTCGGGATTGGTCAAAATGGCCAAGGTCTCAGCGCTCATGTGGGAGAGATCGTTTCCCGCGAGCAATGGCGCGGCCATCATACACCACATGCTCATGTGGCTGATGTATTCGTCGTGGCTCATGTGGCCATTGCCGACCTCGAGCATGTCCGGATCGTTCCAGTGGCCGGGCCCGGCGTAGGGTTCTATTCCATCTTGAGCATGGGCGATGGAGTACATGCGGTCATAATTGTCGGAAATATCGCCGGTGGTGCGCCAAAGGTTGCCGCCCACAGAGGCCCCCCATTCCCACACTGACCGGAATCCGTACTGGCACATGCTGAACACAATGGGACGTCCGGATCGCACCAGCGCGTCATGCATTTTTTTATAAACCGCCTGGATGTCCTCAGGCTTGTAGACGCGGCGCGCGCTGCACCAACCGTACTTCAGGTAGTCCACGCCCCAGGCCGCGTACTGCGTTGCATCCTGCTGTTCGTGCCCGAAGCTGCCTTCATACCCCGCGCAGGTCTTCGGACCGGGAGAAGAATAGATGCCGAATTTCAATCCCTTGCTATGGATGTAGTCACCCAGCGCCTTCATGTCAGGAAACTTCGAGTTCGGATGGATGACGCCACGGGCGTCGCGGCGGCCCTGCCAACAATCATCAATGTTAATATAGCGATATCCAGCCGCCTTCATGCCATTCGAGGCCACGGCGTCGGCGGCTGCCCTCACCACGGCGTCATTAACCTTGCATCCGAAATGATTCCAACTGTTCCACCCCATCGGGGGCGTCGCGGCAAGCTTGAACTCCTGCGCCCGGCTTGGAATGGCCAGCGTGCAGAGCAAAAGCAGGGGCGCCATTGACCAACGGACCACCTTGACCCGGTATTTCCCCATAAATTCACTCTCCTCCTGAGTTTCTTAGCCCGCTGACGGAGGTTTTCCCCCGCACGGGCAGCACGAATCCTATCACGAGACGATTGGAAATAGTAAGTTTGGCGTCTGGGGGTAGTGGGTCAGTTTGCTGTAGCGGCGCTCTATGAGCGCCGGAAGGTGTTGATAAATAAAATTCGGCGCTCATAGAGCGCCGCTACAGCAAACTGACCCACTACACTGCTTTCCGCCTCCCGCTCCAAACTCGGAATACCCGAACATGAACTCCCCAGAACGTCTCTACAAGGAAAGCAAACCGAAGATTTTCACGGGCGACCTGATAACCATTTGTTTTCAAAGAAATGCTTAGCTTCTGAGAAATTTTACTCAAGAAGCCCAGGGAATTTACCGAGTTAATAAATAGTGGATGAACAATGGTTGTGGGGATGAGACGAACTTTCAAACCCGTAGTTTGATGGAGTCCTTGTGATTCCCGCCGGGGGGTGCTGTCCTGATGAAACAGAATTCAGGGTCGTGGCTTAAGGCTCTTGGTTGTCTGGCGATCGTTTCTCTATTCTCTGCCTGTGGGGGTGGCGGGGCTAACATCGATCCTCCCGTCGTGCAATCCACCCAGGTCACACTCAATCCAGCCAGCCTCAACTTCGGGAGCATCACTGTAGGCGGCCATCTTTCGGAAAACCTCACACTTAGCAATTCTGGAACGGCCAGCGTCACGATATCAGGGGCGAACGTCAATGGCCACAGCTTCAGCATCGGCGGGCTCGCTTTGCCGCTCACCATTACGGCTGGACAAAGCGCAAACTTCAGCGCCAGCTTTGCTCCAACGGCGGCTGGGAGCGCCTCCGGGACTCTCTCGGTTGTGAGCAATGCTTCCAACTCACCCACGACAGTCTCGCTTTCGGGTACGGGCGCCTCGCTACAAATTGCAGTCAATCCGGCCAGCCTCAACTTGGGCGAAGTGACGGTGGGGTCCAGCGGCGCCCAGACCGTAACATTGAAAAACACAGGAACATCCAGTGTAACCGTCTCGAAGGCGAGCGTCTCCGGGGCGGAGTTTGCCATGAATGGACTCTCCCTGCCCGCGAACTTGCCTCCTGGACAGACCGCGAACTTCGGGGTCACCTTTGCTCCCAAGGCAACAGGATTTGTGGCTGGGAGCATTTCATTGGTCAGCGACGCTTCCAACTCGCCGGCCACGGTCTCACTTTCCGGCACGGGCGTTGCTCCCCAGCTCGCTGTGAATCCATCCAGCATCAATTTCGGCAACGTGGCATTGGGTGGCAACAGCTCTCAGACCCTCACTCTGATCAACTCCGGGACAACGGGTGTGACCATCTCGCAAGCGAGCGTTCTTGGCTCAGGCTTCGCCTTGGGACGGCTTTCACTACCCATGAACTTGGGCGCAGGACAGAGCGCCGGTCTCAATGTCACTTTCTCTCCTCAAACGGCGGGAAACGCAGCGGGCACGATTTCGGTGATCAGTAATGCTTCGAACTCTCCACTGGCAATTCCGCTCTCTGGCCAAGGGGGCACAGTTCAACTCAGCGTCAGTCCGGCCAGCATCAGCTTCGGGAATGTCAAGGTAGGAGCAAACGGCTCACAAACCGTCACCCTGACCAACACGGGCACGTCCAGCGTGACGGTCACGCAGGGAACTGCCACCGGAGCGGGCTTCAGCGTCAGTGGACTCTCGGTCCCGTTAACTCTGGCCGCAGGCCAGAGCTTAAGTTTCAACGTCACCTTTGCTCCCACGCAGGCAGGCAATGCCACCGGAAGTGTTTCGGTGCTGAGTAATGCCTCGAACTCCCCCACGATCCTTCCCTTGGCAGGCACTGGAATCACACTTCAGATCAGTGCCAATCCTACGAGTCTCAATCTCGGCAACGTGACCGTGGGCAGCAAGAGCACCGCCGCCGTAATGCTAACTAACACCGGAACGGCCAATGTGACGATCTCTCAAGCCAGTGTCAGCGGGACAGGTTTCAGCATGAGTGGATTATCACTGCCCACAACCCTCAGCGCTGGCCAAAATACTAGTTTCAATGCCACTTTTTCGCCCACGACTGCCGGACGCGCGGCTGGAAACATTTCGGTCATCAGTACTGCTTCAAACTCGCCCCTCGCCATTCCGCTTTCCGGAGCTGCCGTGACACTCGCATTGACGGCCAGCCCGGCCAGTGTCAGTTTTGGAAATGTCACCGTTGGGAACAATAGCTCCCAGGTTATAACCTTGAAGAACGCAGGAACGGGCAGTGTGACGGTGACTCAGGCCACGGTGAGCGGCACGGGTTTCAATATCAGCGGGCTTGCATTGCCGCTGAATCTGGCAGCAGGACAGAGCGCGAACTTTAATGCAGTTTTTGGCCCCGCGGCAGCAGGAATTTCAACGGGATCGATTTCGGTGGTTAGCACCGCTCCCAACTCTCCCCTTGCCATCTCACTTTTGGGAACGGGAGTTACAATGCTGCTCAACAGCAGCCCGGCCAGCCTTTCATTTGGAAATGTAACGGTGGGACAAAACAATACCCTGCCCGTGGTCCTGACCAACACCAGCAGCGCCAGCATCCAGATCTCTCAAGCCAGCGTCATCGGCGCAGGATTTAGCATCAGCGGGCTTAGCCTGCCGCAAACTTTGGGCGCAGGACAGAATACGGGCTTCAATGTAACCTTTACACCTACCGCCGCAGGCAACGCCTCCGGGAGCGTTTCCGTGGTCAGCAATGCCACTAATTCCCCGGTTGCCGAGCCTTTATCCGGGACGGGTGTTAACGCTCATACCGTGAGCTTATCCTGGTCCGCCAGCACTTCTCAAAATGTGACCGGTTACAATGTTTACCGCTCAACGGTAGCCAACGGGCCCTACACCCAGATCAATTCCTCGCTGGTAACCGGAACCGCGTACACCGACACCACCGTGCAAGCAGGTCAAACTTACTATTATGTGACGACGGCAGTGAACTCGCAGCAGGTCCAGAGCCCATACTCGACTCAGGCTCAAGCAACAGTGTCCTTCCCTTAGCCCCGATGCTGTTCACTTAAGGTCCGTTCGAGGGTGACTGCACAACGTTTGGCGAGAGCCCCTCACCCACCGCTTCGCGGTTCCCCCTCTCCCCGCCTGCGGGGAGAGGGTTGGGGTAAGGGGGAACGCGACGACCCTGCCATAGGGCCAACGCCAGTCACTTGCCAGCCTGCCGGGCGTTCTGTGCCGTTACCATTCTTGCCCCCCGTATCCATTCCAGGATGGTCTTGTATTGCCAGCTTGATTCGTTGCCGGGCCAGCGCTGGCCGCCGTTGTGCGTGGCCAAGTAGTCTGCAACGTTGCCGGCGGAATCGCTGGGGCGCGTCGGCTTAATCAACATCAGGCTATGGGTGGGATTGTTAATGTCCACGACGCGCATGGCGTATTTGTAGTTGTCCTCGCTGTCTTGCGGCGAGAACACTCCCTCCTCATTGGGCGGAAGCAACTTGAAGATGACATGGCTGGCGTGGCAGAAGACGCAGGCTTTGCCGTCAGCGCCGGGAGTGGCGAGGATCGGCTCAATTTTGGCGACGAAGAAGCGATAATCCAGCACCGAACCAGGCTCTACATCCGCCAAAGCTTCACTGAGCTTCTTACCTCCCAGGACGCGCTGGGCAATAAGCTTGAGCCGTGGGTTCTGTTCTCCTTCCAGCTTTTGGAGCGCCGCGCGGAAGTCCGGCCGCTGCTCAACGCCTTTCACCTTGCGCAGAAGGTCCAACGCCGCAGCGCGGACGTTAGCATCAGGGTCCTCCAAGCTGGCCATCACGGTGTTGAGCACCATCGGATTGGCCAGAAAGTCGGGGTCCTTGTAGAAGGTATTGTGGCCGAGGAAATAAGCCTGATCCTGGGAAACGGCGCCACCCGATACTCCCAAATGACGGCGCATAAATTTGGGGTCGTTGACCTCCTCAATCAGGATGCTGCGCTGGGAACTCCCCAAGCGCCCAAACGCCTTTGCGACCTGGGCTGAGGTCTGTGGATCGGAAAGGAAATGTTCCAGGCAGATTTGAATCGCGGAGCGTTGCACGCCGGCATCCGGGTCACTCAAGCCCGCGAAAATCTGGGTTCGCAGTCCCCTGTCCTCGACTAGCCGGTCGAAGCCCGATGCCGCGCCCAGAACCTCGGCGTAGTTGGATACACGAGGTTGCCGCTCCAGCAATGAACGCAACGCGCTCAGCACCTGGGGCTGGTTACCCCACGCCGAATTGCTTGGCAAAGCCGCTAGTAGGGGCAACACCACGGCCTGGCTATCGGCATTCCCCTGATTGAGGATCTCCACCACGGTTCTCACCAACGCCCGATCCGGCGCCGCGGGAGCATTGATATTAAGAACTCCGCGCTGCGCATTCTGGTAAACATAGCGCACCGTCTTCCGCACCTCCGGGTTCGGGTCCATAGAGAGCTGCAGCGCAGCCAACGCAAAGCGCGCGTCCCCCGCGCCGCTGAGAGTGCTGCCGGCTTTCAGCACCTCCATCTTCATGGTTCGATCCGCGCCCGGTCCTCGCAGGCACTCGATCAGGGCATCCTCAAGCTCCGGCCCGGAACTCGCAAAGAAATGGATCAGGTCACTGTCGTTTCCAACCCGCGTTTGATAAAAGCCGTTGTGCACGTCGTATTTAAAATCTACGGTTTCACGGTAAGGCGGATACTCATAACCCGGCACGTGAAGGTCCGGAACTCCTTCGACGTACTTGGTCAAAACCGCGGGCAAGCCGATGGACACTGTGCCTTTCTTCACCTGGGGCAGGGCGTAATGGCGAACGTGGAAATCCCAAAGGGCGTTGAGGACCGCCTCGCGTCCCTGCGGGCTCGCTTTCTTCAGAACGCCAGCCAACACGTGGGCCTGATCCCGGACGACCGCTTCGTAGCCATTTTCGATGCGGTCTTTGTCGGTCTGAGTTGAGGCGGTTCGAATCCAAGCCGCCATATAACCGGTATTTTCGTCCAACACGTCATAAACGCTCTCCTGAAGTCCCCGGCGAACCATCGGGTCCGGCTCAGTGCTGAGGCGAGTGGCGAGGGCTTGGAGAATGCCGTTGCGCTCGGCGGGCTGGTCCACCTGCCAGTAATACCAGCGCCACAATCCGGACGCGGCCTGGAAGCGAACAAAGGGCACAGGGTCATTTAAATCTGCAATGAGCGCTGCCAATAATTTGGGATGGGTCGTGAGCGACTTGAAGTGCTGGTTGAAGACGCGCGTGCCCCCCCAGCGAGTCCGTGCATCACTCGAGCGAAGCGACGCCACCAGCAAGTCACGCTGGCTTGCCGGGATGTTCGGGCGCCGCGAAAGGATCATGCGGATGGCATAGGCCGCCGTTGACTGCACCATCTTCGTGGGGTCACCCAATGCCTTGTTGAGCACGGGAAGAGCACCCGGATCAGCCATGTGGCCCAGGGCCCGAGCTGCGGCTTCGCGGGCCAACGGTTGATTGCTGGTAGCCAGAACCTTACGAATTTTGCGCAGCACCGGCTGCGGCGCAAGATCCCAAAACTGGTCGAGCTGCGTCAACAACAGAGGCAAATTATCGGCCGCCAGATGGGTGGGCGGCGGCGGAAAGCCCGCGTCCCAGTTTTTGGCCTGGGTCGATCCCGGATACAGGGTGGAAAGGGCCATCACCGCGAACTGCGTGGCCCGGAACGGGGTGTTGAAGCCTTGATAGACCGGATCACCTTCCCAGCTTCCTTCCGGCAACTGAGCGTGTAGGCATGCTTGGACGGCGCGCGCCAAGTGTTCGTCGGTTTCGGGACGCCGCCCGGCGAGCGCCAGCGCGAGGATGGCATGGTAAGAAATGAAGTCCGAGGGCTTCGCCTTTTTGTCAAAAGGATAAGGCCAAGTTCCAGCCGGAGTCTCAAAGCTGTAAAGCTGATTGATCAGCGTATCGAGTTGTGCAGCGTATTTCTGGCGGTTAACCGTCGCCAAAAAATGGATCTTCCAATTCAGATCGATCATGTTTTTCGGCGGATCTGGAACAGCCAGGCGCTCCACCTGGTCGCGCTCGGCAAGCCATTGCGAGTCGTGGGTTTGCCGGTAAAGAATGTCGAAAGTTTGCCAGCTCTGCGTGGCAATCTCGAACGGGCTGATATCCGGCTCGCAGCCGTCCGGCTCGTTGCCGGGCATTGTCTTAAGGTCTTTGTAGTGAATCTTCAGAAAATTACCATAGGGGATGTCAAAGCCGTTGCGCGGGGGATCGTGCGTCACATTGGCTTCGTATAGATGCGCGATCACCGGCAGACGGCTGGCCACGGTACGGGCCGAGTAAATCACCCGCACCCAGTTGGTGTCCGGCTCACCGTAAAGCGGGCGGGCGTTGTTATAAATGCGGTCGGTGATGAACTCCAGCGCTTCCCGCTGCGTGGGTGGATAACCGTTCTTGACCGCGGTCAGGTAGCCGCGTGTGCTGAACTGGGTAGGATGGCAAGCGATGCAGAGTTGCGTTTCCGAATGAGCCATGCTAGTGCGAAGCGCCACCGACCCTCGGCGTGGCTCGTTGGAAAGCCAGGTGTCACCCATATCGATCAGGAAATCCATTCCCGTGCGCACTGCCTGGTGGGGGTCCGTATAAGGAGGCACCGGGTAGTCATAAGTGCGAAGCTGATAGGCCGGGTGGTCCGCCGCCACGCGCACGTAATAGGTCTGGCCGGGCTTCACGATGCGCGTGCGAAACTTGTAGAGACCCGGGTAATTCTGCGTCGCCTCAATCCGGTAGCGGGATTCGCCAAATCTGTAGGGAACCACGTCCGGCTGGCCAGCGCCGTTCTTGCCCAACGTGAAGAGATCAACGTCAAGCGGAACGTCCCGGTCCGTTACAGTGAGGACGAAGTAGACAAGGCGAGGCTGTCTGCCGTGGAAAGTGAACTTAAACCATTGAAACCCCTTGAGCATCGCTGCGTAAGCATCTTCGGTGGGTGACGGGGCGTAAGGCCGCTCGTCAGAACTGCCGTAAATGGTCTGTCCCAGCTCGAAGGGTTGGGCAACCTGCCAGGTGGCATTGGGTTCGGCGGCGATGATTCCCACCAGCCGGCCTTTGTTGTCCACCACAGTCTTTGACGGCGGCACGCGTTGCAGAACCGTATCGAGTGCAGGAATTTCCGTTCCGGGAGCAGCTTCCACGCTGGCCACCACGGGACCGGCCGCTCGCGCCTTGAGTGTCAAATAAAAGTCAAGGTCGGCGGAGTGCAACCACTTTTCCGCCACAGGACCCGCATTATCCGCAATGGTGACGTAGAGGGCTTCCCTGCCCTGAATCTGGGTTGGATCTTTCACGGAAACCGTGACGGCGTAGAGGGAGCCCGCCTTCGCTTTGCCCAAGACCAAGCGGCGAGTGACGGCAGCGGACTCGGCGGCCCGGCCGTCATGGGCAGTCCGGAAGATCGAAATCGCCAACCCTAATGCTGCGAGCAATGCGACGGCGTGAAGAAGAACCTGTGCAGATTTGTTTCCCAGCTTCATAATGCAACTCCCTGAATCACGGCCGAAATTCTATTGAGGAGATTATCATAGCGCGCTTTTGAGGGAACGGCGCAATCAAACCGGTGTTCCAGTTCCCCTGAAGGTCATTGGGACGAGACTGAAAGACGACGCGGGGAGGATTATCACATTATCGCCGCCATCGCAACGTGTGGCCAGGCGCATCTCAAAAAAGCGAGGGATGAACCGGCCGCGCGGTCATTAAATCCGTGTGCAGCACGCAATCCGGATGGCCTTGAAGCAGCGTCGAGGGGTAATCCGGCGTCTCGTCGCCCAGCAGGGTAATCCGGAAGACGGCCCGGTGCCTTTCTCCACCCGCCAGATAAAGACGAATGCGCCGGGAGGCCAGAATATCCTTCATGCCTATCGTCACAGCCATGGGTGGGACTGCAGCGGAGCTGCCTCCTGCGCAGCTAATGCTTTGCACCACAATCGAATCGTCGCCCAGGGCCACGACCCGCGTCAGAGATTCGCGCATCTCTTGCGCCGTGACCTTAAACCAGCGCGAAATGGGCGGTTCATTGAAGGCTACGTGCCCGTGATACCCGATTCCTCCGAAACAAGTATCGATTCCGCCGGCGTCTTGAATACTTTGGCTGATCGCGTCCGGGTCAAATGGGCTTGGAAAGTGGAGGTGCGACGGATCAGGACGAAGGCCGGGGTCGATTTTGTCAAAAACCTCGCGCCGCATGAATCCCTCAAAACTCATGGTATGTTGGAGCGGCAAAGGGCGGCCCTGCCAGTCCAGAAAATCATCCATTTGGAAAGTGAAGACATTTTCCCAACCGATGCGCTCGCGGTTCGTGATTTCTACCAGCCGGGAATATTGCGCCACAGGTCCCACCGGTAGAATCCATCGGGTTGGCTCATTCCGGGCGTTCCGCTCCCGGATTTCATCAGCCATAGAGCGTGCAAAGTAATCCATCATGCTTTGAAGATCCGGGAAAAGCCGGAAACCCATCCGGGCGGAGTGCAACAATTCTCCAATGGGGAGGCTGAGCTGCTCTTCGAGAGTCATCCAGGAGTTCCTTCCGGGTTTGTCGCTTCAAGCGGCCAGAGTGCGGACTGGCGGCCGTTGTGGCGGCGTGGGTGTCGAACCTCGCCGCCCGCGGGACGAGAGCCCATTGGGATCTGTTTTGCTTGACCAGAACCCCGATTTCCTTGACATAGGCGGAACGCGGGATATTATATATCAGCCATCAGGATCGTCCCATGATCAACCGCCGCCTTTTCGTTCAAAGGTCTTCGTCCGCACTTGCCCTGGCATTGCTTCCGGAACGGGTCGCTTTGCCAAACTTCGCGCCGGACCCAGCGGCATCCTATCCGCTCGATCCGCTGACCGGCCCGGAAATCACAAAAACGGCCGAGGTACTAAAGTCATCCGGCAGAGTTGGTGAAGACGTGCAGTTTGCCACCATCGAACTCAACGAACCGTCCAAAGAAGACATGTTGCGATGGCGGCCTGGAAATCCGTTTTCCCGGCAGGCATTCGCCATCCTTTACAACCGTTCCACCAATCAAACCTTTGAAGCGATGATCGATCTTGAGGCTGGCCAGGTTACAAGCTGGAAGGAAATTCACGGGGTCCAGCCTTATGCGCTCGACGGTGATGTGGAAATTGCGCGCCGCATGCTCAGGGCCGACCCGCAATGGCGCGAGGCCCTTCGCAAGCGCGGCATCACAGACTTTGATGCGGTTCAAATTGAACCCGAGTCCGCCGGCTATCACTTCCTGGAACAGGAAGGCGGGGACCGTGTGCTCGGTGTGATCTTTTTCTACAGGGGGAATTCTGCAAATCCCTATGGACGCCCGATTTCCGGGCTGATGGCGTTCGTTAATTTGACGGCTGAAAAGGTCTTCAAGTTCATTGATACGGGTGCGCCTCCCGTGCCGGGAAAAGCTGCGGATTTAGGACATCCCGAAGGAGGATTCTCAACAGGACCCAAGCCCCTGCGAATCACGCAACCCGCCGGCAAGACCTTTGAAGTTGACGGCCGCGAAGTCCGTTGGCTGAACTGGCGTTTTCGATTCGGCATGACGCCCCGCGAGGGTTTAGTTTTGTACAACGTCGGCTACTTCGATCACGGCCGCGTGCGGAGCATTTTGTATCGTGGGTCCTTGTCCGAGATGTTTGTTCCCTACGGCGACCCCAACCCGATTTTTTATTACAACGACAGTTACGACGAAGGTGACGGTGGAATGGGCCGCACGGCACACCCGCTTAAACCCGGCGCTGACTGCCCCGATAATGCGACTTTCTTTGATGCCGTCTTCAACGATGATCATGGCAAGCCTTGCCGGATCCCGCGAGCGATCGGGCTTTACGAGCGGGACGGCGGAATCCTGTGGAAGCATGTTGATTACGTGACCGGCCAGAACGAAACCCGCCGCGCCCGCGACTTGGTGCTTTCTTACATCGATACGCAGGGTAACTATGACTATGCGGTGGATTGGATTTTTCATCAGGACGCGGGGCTTGAAGTGCAGGTCACACTGACTGGGGATATTCTGACCACGGCTCTTCCGCGCGTTGGCCTGGAGAACATCGAACCCGGAGAGATGCAGTATGGAGCTCCCGTGAGCCGGGAACTTTTGGGAGTCAGCCATCAGCACATCTTCTGTTTCCGGCTTGACGTGGACATTGATGGACCCGAGAACACGGTGGTGGAAATGAACTGGCAAGCCGCCCCTCATGGGTCCTCGAATCCTCATGCCAACGCTTTCGTGATGAAGGAATCGCCGCTTGGAAACGAATTCGACGCCCGAAGGGACACGAACCCGGCGACGAACCGGATGTGGAGAATTATCAACCCGTCAAAAAGGAATGCATTGGGCCGTCCGGTGAGCTACGTCCTGATGCCGGGGGAGAATTCGTTCATATACGCGGCTGCGGAATGTCCGTTGAGAAAGCGGGCCGGGTTTGTAAATCATCATCTCTGGGTGACGCCGTACGATAGCTCGCAAAAATATGCGGCCGGCGATTACGTGAACCGCACAACGGGCGACGACGGGTTACCTAAATGGGTTCAGGCGCGCAGGCCGATTCAGAACCGGGACGTCGTGCTGTGGTATACGATGATCCTGACTCACACACCTCGTCCCGAGGATTGGCCCGTGATGCCTGCCGTCCGGGCTGGCTTCGAGCTGGTCCCTAATGGCTTCTTCGATCAAAACCCCGCGCTCCACGTTCCAAGTTGATATAAAGGAAGGTGTGATGAATTCCCGCCGGTGTTTTCTCCAGTTTTCCGCAGCTTGGGTGGCGAGCCGCGTCATACCACCCGCCCGTGGCTTTGCTTCTGCCTCACGCGCTCAGCGGCTGCATGTGGGGGCGCAGACGATGACCTGGGGAGTACCCGTGCGGCCCTATTCCCACTTGCTTGAGGTGGTGGGAACACTAGCCAAAATGCACATTCAAGGCTTCGAGACAAACTACATGAGTCTCGAAGAGCACTCCAATCACGCGGCTGAGTCCAAGAATTATTTCGAGGCTCGCTACCTGCAACTCATTGCGCCTCATTGTGATTCCAGGCTCTATGATCTATCCGAAGTCAATTGGGAGATAGACCGCCTGCGCCGGATTGCGGAGTACAGCCACGCCATGGGCGCTTCGCTTTTCATCATCAGTGGAGAAAAGCTGCGTCAGAATGCAGGTCAGCCAGAACCTTCGGCTCTCGCAACAAAAATCGCGGCCCTCAACCGTCTGGGTGGCATCTGCCACGGCGTCGGACTGAAGTTCTGTTACCACAACCATGCCCATGAGTTCCAGGAACTTCACACGGAAATGAATGCCATTCTGAAAGACACAGGCCCGAAGCTGGTTTGGCTGAATTACGACGTCGCAGAACCTTATGGCTACAGTCCTGCTGCCGGTGAATTTTCTGCGACGCACTTCCGCCGCATCGCTGTTTACCACATCAAGAACGTGAAGCGAAACCGGGAAGGGAAATTGGTTCCGGCGGAACTCGGCACAGGGCTGGTTGATATTAAAGCTGTGGTCGCGCCTCTGCTTGCGAGCGACTGGGAAGGCTGGCTGACATTGGAGCGTGAAACGGGCCATTATCCACATCCTGCTCCGCATCCGGAAGCGTTTGTGCAGCGGTACCGCGAATATCTGAGACAAGTGGCCGGAGTCTAGAACTGGCGGTGGCTAAGTACAGTGGTTCATAAATTCACTCACGTATTTTTCCGTTACGCGGCTGC
>CALCEB010000041.1 GCA_937900045.1 uncultured Acidobacteriota bacterium | reverse complement strand
GGGTCCTGGCCAGGGGATGAGGCGCGAACCAGCGTCGCAGCGCCTGGCCGTCGAGGCCGCCCGGCACGTCGTCAACCACCCAGAGGCAGGGCTTGCCTCGCCGCTCGATCTCACGGCCGAGCGCGGCTTCGATTTGATCGGGATCGAGACCCTGGAGTCTCGCAGCGCCAAGCAGAGCCTCGGCGAACGCCTGAACCTGCCGCCCGCGCTCAGCTTCTCTCTCTTCTGGGCCATAGACCTGCTCCAGACCGGTCTTGGCGTCGTCGTTGCCGTGGGCGAGCAGCCAGAAGATGCCGCCCGCATAGGCGGCGCCGAAGCGCAGCGCGTACTCTTCCGCGAGCAAAAGGACTTGCCGACGTCGCCGAGGCCCCGCACCTGCGCCGCGCCCGTGCCTGCCCCGGTAATCATGGTCACGTCGCGCAGGTGCAGCAGAGAGTGGACCTGCCACATCTCTTCCATGCGGCCCACAAAGCGCGTGGAGCCGACGCCCTTCATGCCATAGCAGGTCGGCGGGGCGAGCGGGTGCACTTCCCCCAGCGATCCTGCAAGCGGAGCAATGTGCTTCCTCACGGCTTCGGCAAGGCTCTTGAGCGCGGCGTCATTGCCGGGCTTGGGCGCGGCGCGGAACTTGGCGTCGCGCAGTTCGACGGGTTGAATGTGGCCGGCGCCAGCTTCGGGATTCACCACCAGCAGCCGCCGTCGCGGGTCGCCTTCCCGCTGGGCTGCCAGAAAAGCGGCGGTAAGCTCCCATTGGCAGGCGCGCCGGGTGGGATAGGCTTTTGAATAATAGGCGAGCAGCGCTTTCGACTTGGCCAGCCCTTGCTGGACTGCTCGCGTGATGCTCGCGAAATCCGCGATTTCAGCCGCGTCAAACCAGACTCTCAATCCTGCAGTCCTGAGCGCTTCGAAGATCTCGCACGGGCGGTCGCCATCCGCCCAGGCGTGGCTGACGAAAACATCATATTCGGCGAGCATCAGGAGCGTCTCCGGCACATACTTGAAATGGAGAACCGGCAAGATTTTACCACGACCCAGCGTGCCCCATCCCGGCAGGAACCGCAAGTGCAGCCGTTTCGGAACCCTGAACGGGGGGAGCCTGCAGGGAGGAGTTAGGAGCTAATTCCAAATTCGCCATTTCTGGCTCCTTCGCCTTTTTGTGTTATCGTTCCCAATTTGTTTACTCCAACGAATCGCCTTAAATTAATCCAAGAATCCAACCTTCCACCTTCTCCACCTCTCGCTCGGCGAGCGTCAGACTGGGTTGGAAAAACGTTCCCAGGTTGCCTTTGAGATTAGCGCGTTGCATCCGCGCCGCAGTACTACCGCGATGTTTGACCACCGCTCCAAAGCGCGGCGAGGCTCGCAGCCTCCCATTCGAGCTTTCGCAGTAGCTGTTTCCCCAGGCGTTCCCAAGTTCGATGTCCAATGTCCCGGTACCCAGGCCGGCCAATAGCTTCCGCAGGTCCCAGGCCACAAATTCGGTGCGTTGTCCGAGCAGAGGTGCTCCGGGACGCCCCGCACCACCATGACGTCTGCCAGCCTCTTGACAACCTTCTGGCAGCCAGTTTCATTTTCTCCATCCCCAGTTTTGGACTCACTTCGAAGTATGCAATCGTGCGGTTAACTGTTCCAGCTCGCGACGCACCGCATCATACATTGCAGGCGTGGGTGCGGCGTCAGCCCCCTCGACGTCGGTTGCTAAGCCACTCAACGTGCCGTTCAGTCCGGCAAATTGCCCGGCGGCGTCGGCGTCGCCATGCTGTTTCGCCGCCTGGTAGGCCTGGTAACTCTCGCGCATTCCGGCCATGATCTTCTGCTCTAGCGACAATTGGGCGGCGAAAGCAGACGCGGGCGTAGTCTCGCGCGGGTCGCACCGGACCGTCAGCGGCTGCGTATAGGTCTGACCGGCCACGGTTAGCTTGACGACGTACTTTCCAGGGACGACGAGCGGTCCCTCCGGACCGGCTGGAGTCTCGTGTGGGATTGCGGACATGGGATAGGAGTGGCGTACCGACGGCGGCGGCGAAAAGTGGAGATCCCAGGTGAAGCGGTTCATTCCCGCGTGGGTGGGCAAGGGTTGCGGATTCGCCATCCAGTAACCTACAATCGTCGGCCACTTCTCCGGTCTTCTAAGACTTTCTGGTATTGGAGCACTGCTGAACCGGCGCACCAAATTCCCCTTTGCGTCATAAATAGCCAACTCGATCGGCTGCGACGGCACGGCCCGCAATGTGTAGTCCAGAATCGCGCCTGCAGGCGGATTCGTTCCGGCCGGAATTTCAGGCGGCATCGGAGTATCTGAGTTGGTGTCCCTGCGCAATCGAAACGCTTCCGCCGGCCGGAAGAGGTGAGCAGGGGCGGCGGCGACCTGGGCATTGAGTTGACCCAGCGGGCTCAAGTCGTCCAAAATCCAGAACGCTCGGCCAAACGTCGCCGCCACCAGGTCGCCATCCCGGATCGCCAAATCGCGCACAGAAGCGGTTGGCAGGTTGAGCTGCAGTGACTGCCAGTCCTCGCCGTCATTGAAAGAGACATAGACGCCATTTTCTGTGCCGGCGTAAAGCAGCCCTTGCCGTTTCGGGTCGGCCCGGACCACCCGAACGAAGCTGCCGTTCGGAATGCCGGAAGTGATCGCGGTCCAAGTGCGCCCGTAGTCGTCAGTTCGGTAGATGTAAGGACGAAAATCGCCCCACACGTGCCGGTCCATCACCACATAAGCCCCCGCAGGGGTGAAAGGCGAAGCTTCAATCATGCTGATGATATCCAGCGGCTTCAATGCCGGGATCGCCGCTCGCTGCCAATTCTTGCCGCCGTCACGCGTAACCTGTACGAGCCCGTCGTCGGTGCCCACCCAAATCAGGCCGGCATTCAAGGGTGAGGGAGCAAGCGACGAGATTGCAGCCCAGTCGCGGCTGGTTTTGCCGTCCGGAAGAGGGCGCAGCGGCAGATTGGCTCGAAGCGTAAGGTCGGGACTGATGCGCCGCCAATCGCGGCCGGCGTCGGAGGTTTCGAGGACGAATTGCGTGCCCTCATACAGGATGTTGCCGTTTTCGGGCGAGAATGCGAACGGCGGCTCTACCGCACTCCACCAAGGGCCGAACGCGTAACGGTACGGCCCTCCGGTACCGATGTAGGGCGTTACGTCGAGGGTTTGCCAGGTGCCTCGATCCCTGCGGTGGATTGCCGGGCCATCGTCGCTCGAGAATGTCCACCGCGGATGCGCCGGATCCGGTTCAACATACCCGTATTCGTAGGCGCCCATCGAGGGCCGCCAGTCCAGGAAGCTGATGTCACCGAATGCTCCCCGGCTGCTCACCTCGACCGAACCGCTGTCCTGTTGGGGGCCGTAAATATGGAAGGGAAACCGATTATCCGTTGACAGGTGGTACATCTGCCCGGTCGGTTGGTTGTACCAAGTGCTCCAGGTCCGGCCTGCATTCAGGCTTACGCTCGCCCCCTGGTCAGCGCCCAAGATCATTTCGCTGCTGAGACAGCCCTTGCCGCCGCCCATGGGCAGACAGAGGCTTTTGGGGTTTATCCAGAGGTTGTGATAGTCGTCGCCGCCCGGCGACCCTTTTAAAACCTCGAACGTCTTTCCGCCGTCAATCGAGCGATAAAATGAGGTGTGAACCACATAGACAACATTGCGATTTTGGGGATCCATCCAAACATTGTTGAAATAGCCGGAGCGCCCTCCGGGAGCTAACCGTGGATCTTGCGTGATGCGCCGCCAACTTGCTCCGCCATCATCGGAGCGAAACAACCCACCTTGAAGGTGGTCGATGTGTCCCTGGGCCTTGGCAATAATTGCGAAGACGCGTCCGCCATCAGCTGCCAACCCAATGCGCCCCATGGGCCAAGTGGGAAGTCCGTGGCCGGATAAAGCTTGCCAGGTTCGTCCTCCGTCGGTGGACTTGTAGATGGCCCCGCCGGCTTGATCACTATCGGGGGGCGCAGGCGGAAGAGCGGCTTGATGGTGCCAGAGAGCCGCATACACCACCCCAGGGCGAGCGGCGTCGTACGCCAGTGCCATGGCGCCCGTCGTGTCATCCTTGTAAAGAGTCCTGGTCCAGGTTCGGCCGCCGTCGCAGGTCAAATAGACGCCGCGATGAGGATCGGGCGCATAGGCGTTCCCGAGCGCCGCTACCAGCGCCACGTTGGGATTGTTCGGGTCCACAAGTATCGCCCCGATGTGCGCGGTATCGGAAAGGCCAATATGGCGCCAACTGCGCCCGCCGTCATCCGAGCGCCAGACTCCGTCTCCCAGGTTCACTGCCCCCCAGGAGTTGCTGGCGATGCCAAAATCGCCGGTACCAACATAAATGATCTTGTCGTTCGAGGGCGCGACAGCGAGCGCACCGATCGAGGCGACATGCGCGCGGTCGAAGATCGGCCGCCAGACGACTCCGGCGTCTGTAGTTTTCCAAACGCCACCCCCAGGACTCGCCATGTAGTAAACACCCGGCTGCCCGATCACGCCGGCCACCGCTGAAACGCGACCCCCGCGAAAGGGACCTACCAGCCGCCATCGCATGCCGGCGTATAAAGCGGGGTCGAGCTGGCCCGCTTTTAGCGGAGCGATGGCAACCAGGGCCACGATGAAAACAATGATTAAGGTTTTAGCGAAGTTGGGTTTGATTTCGAACATGTTGTAACCTGTCATGTGCTGAGTCCGCCTCGGACGTCAGAAAGTAGCAAGAATCCTGTTAATAGCTTCCGCCAGATCGCGGGCCTGCCGCGGCTCGGTCCTATCATCCTTTGAGCCATTCATGATGAGCCCAGCCGACTTGATGTCTTGAGCGTAATCAAGAATGGGCCGCTCCCTGGGCCCTGAGCTTCATGCAGGGCAGGTTAGCACATTGGCATCGGGCGGCAAAGTCAAGAGATTCCCATCGTGAGGTTCGTGGTGGTCATCGCTGCAAAGCTCTTTTGTGGAAATTACGGGCCAGAGCAAGTCACGCCTTGGGTGGGGTTCGTGGCAGGTACTACTTAAAAGGTTGGGGCGCAGAAATCCATTTCGGTCTGTTCGAGCGCCATGGTGGCGAACTATTGCATTGTCTCTATTGTGTTCCCATAGGACACTTCATCGAGGGCGAACGTCATAGCTTTCTTTTGGCGTAACGGCCTTGCCTAGCTCAGACTCCTTCGTCCAAGTAGGCAGCTTACGCTTCCTTATCATTGGAGGTTTCGGATGACCAAAGGGTGCGGTTAGGCCGTTTCTCGTCAACTTGGCCGCCTCTGTCCAACTTCCGAGTGCCCCGTAACTCGGGCGGTATACACGGTCATACCTATTGCCAACGCTTTGGCTCTGTTTTACGATTGCTTCTTCACCCGACCCGTTCACATAGAAACCGCGAGGGCAAAGGAGAACTTATGTCGCAAGGATTTGGAACCGCACCGAAACCACGCATAAGCCGACCGGGGCGTACATCATGAGGGCCGGATCACCCTACGCGCACGTGCACATCATGGGACCCCCGTAGAAAGGAGAAGTCGATGAAGATCGTTGCTTTCTTAATACTCATCACGCCTGTCACCTACGCTCAAGTGCCAGCATCGCGCACATCGAAGTCTGATGCGGAGAAGATCGCATCCGCGATGCAGGCGGGTCCAAAGTTTGTCACACAAAATGCAACCGTGCTCGACTGGCCGTCTTCGCCCGGCGGCGAGTTCCGCGTTCTCCGAGCCGGCACCAATCAGTGGACCTGTCTTCCGGGTCGCCCTGAAGGCGCCCATGATGAGCCTGGTTGTTTCGATCAGGTCTTTCTGGAGTTCATGAAGGACAGTATGGCCGGCCGCACGCCCAATGTGAAGAGTGTCGGAATTTCATATATGTACGGCGGCTTCTGGGTACCAAACAAGTCGCATGCGATGGGAAGTGGCAATGAATTCCACGTCGGGCCACACATCATGATCATCGGACTGGATCAAAAGATGATGTAGACATTGAACCATGACGGATCGAATGGCGAGCCTTATGTCAATCATCTTCCGGGCCACTCCGAGCTGTACCTAGTGATCCCGATCCGCGAATGGGAGGATTCGCAAGCAGTCTCCACCATCGGCGCAACGCGATAATTCTCGGAAATTCGCAGTAGTCCTCGAACCCGCGACCACCTGCGTGACAGAAGGCGGTTCTAAGGGCGGCAAGGCCATTGCCATTCAGGGAGACGTTTCGAAGCCCGAGGAGATCCACCGACTCTTTTCGGAAATCAAGAAGCAGTTTGGAAAGGTAGATGTCCTTGTGAACAATGCAGGGACGTACGAGTTTGCTCCGCTGGAATCGATTACACCGGAGCACATCCAAAAACATTTCAATCTGAACGTTACGGGTCTGCTTCTGACGACCAAAGAGGCGGTGAAGTTAATGGGCCCGGATGGCGGGTCGATCGTGAACATCGGTTCGATTGTCGGCTCGATGCCGGCACCCCAGGCGGCCGCTTACAGTGCAAGCAAGGCCGCAGTAAATGCAATCACGGTTTCTCTATCGCAGGAGCTTGGCCCGCGAAAAATCCCTGTGAACTCGCTCAATCCCGGCGTCGTGGAAACTGAGGGGCTGCGGGCTTCTGGACTACACGAGCGTGAATTTCGAGAGCAGCAAGAGAAAACGACACCTCTCGGCCGGATCGCCACGCCGGAAGACATCGCCCTGGCCGCTACGTTTCTAGCCAGCGACGACGCGCGCTGGATCACGGGGCAAGTGATTGTGGCCGCCGGCGGCAAACGGATGTAATGTTTTTGGATGAGTCCTGGGCGTTCGAGAAGAGTGACTGCAGTTCGCCCATGGAGGTGGACATGCCTGAGGTAGAACGCTACGAGATCCTTGTTATCGGAAGCGGAGAAGCCGGGAAGCACGTGACGTGGACGTTCGCGCAGGCGGGCCACCGCACGGCGGTCGTGGAGCGGAAGTACATCGGCGGATCGTGTCCGAACATCGCGTGCTTGCCGAGCAAGAACGTGATTCGCAGCGCGAAAGCGAATTGGTTCGCGCGGCACGGCGCGCAGTACGGCATTCAAAGCGGGCCTGTGTCGGCGGATATGAAGGGCGTCCTGAACCGCAAGCGAAAGATGGTGGAGGGGGAGGTTCAGGCTCATCTCGATCGGTTCAAGGCGACGGGAGCGGAACTGGTTCGAGGCGAAGCACGGTTCGTCGCTCCCAAAACGGTCGAAGTGCAGCTTAATGAGGGCGGGCGGAGGATGATCACGGGCCACCGTGTGTTTCTTGACCTTGGATCGCGCGCTGCTATCCCGGACATTCCGGGGCTTGCGGCTGCACGACCCATGACGCACGTAGAAGCGCTCGATCTCGACCGTCTGCCGGGGCATGTGATCGTACTCGGCGGCGGGTACGTCGGCCTTGAATTGGCGCAGGCGCTGCGCCGATTCGGGTCCGAGGTGACGGTGATCGAGCGTGGCCGGCAACTCGCCGTCGCGGAAGATCCTGATATCGCGCAAGCGATTCTGGAGAACTTCGCGAACGAGGCAATCGAAGTGCTGCTCGACACGCGAGTGCGCCAGGTGGAGGGACTTTCCGGTCAGAAGGTGCGAATCGCCGTTGAGAACAGTCACGGAGAACAAACGATCGAAGGCACCGACCTGCTGGTTGCGACGGGGCGAACGGCGAACACGCAGGGAATCGGGCTCGAAAGGGCGGGAATCGAACTCGACGCACGCGGCTACATCAAAGTGAACGAGCGGCTGGAGACGACGGCGCCGGGCGTTTGGGCCATGGGCGATTGCGCCGGGAGCCCGCAGTTCACGCACGTCGCATTCGACGACTTTCGAGTCGTCCGCGACAACCTGAACGGCGGCAGCCGCACGACCCGCGATCGGCTCGTACCGTTCTGCATGTTCACCGATCCAGAACTGGCGCGAGTGGGTTTGAACGAAACGGAGGCGAAGGCGCGGGGCATCGCATATCGCCTGGCCAAGATGCCGATGGCCGGCGTACTTCGAGCCGTTGCGATTGGCGAAACGCGTGGATTTGTAAAGATGTTGGTTGATGCGGCAAGCGACCGCATCCTGGGATTCACCGCGTTTGGTGCGGAAGCCAGCGAAATGATGGCGGCCGTTCAGACGGCAATGCTGGGCGGATTGCCCTACACGGTGTTGCGCGACGCGATTTTCACGCATCCGACCGTCGCCGAGGGCTTGGTCTTTTTGTTGGCGAATGTCCCCGCACGAGCTATGCGACATGGCTCTTCTTCGGTCGCCTCTGCGGTACCGCCGGGGAAATCCGCGGGTAACCTGCCCGGGAACCCGTGACCTGTCGCGCGCCAGTTTGAGCTCAGTCGGCTCGCGGGTCTGATTGACCTTCCTGATCTGTGATCTCGGAGACGTAAGGGACACTCGGTGACGCTTGAAGCTCTCCTAACGTTCGCAGGTATCCTCCTAGCTGCTCTGGCCATCGCGCGCCCTCTCCAACGCCGCTCGTTAGCGTTGTTTGTGCCTGTGTGGTGCTTGGCTGCTGCGATGGTCGTGTCTTTCGCCCTGATTATCTGTCGCGATGCTCCGTTTGGCGTAAGCCCTCCTTTTGGCTGGTCGCTCCCGGACGTCATCTTTGGGCTGACGGTCGGAGCCTTCGTTGTCCCGGTTGTGGCGGCTCTAGGGAGTTGGGTCTGTTGGCATCGGGCTAGGCTCACTGGAAGCAGAATGGGGCGCGTAGAGAACCTCTTTCAGGCGGCCTTACGGGAGCATGAGTTTGACGAGGTCGAGAGAATCCTTCGAAAGAACCGTCAGGGACTTGCACGATTGCCGGCGACTGCCGCGGACGTCCTTTTTCAGCCGGCGATGATCGCGGCCCTCATGGAGTCACGCTCTCTGATCCATTTAGAATTACTGGCGCACATGGAGTTTCTGAAGTCTCTCGACAATCGGCTTAGCGCCGTTGAGGCGGTCGTCCGGGAGTTGGTACGGGCGGGCGTATCACCCCTGCGGGGGGCTGTCGTTTGGCGCTTCGGCGGACTGGAGGGGCTCACCTATTCAGGGCGAGAACGGACCCTAATTGAGACTACTTTTCAAAACCCGGAGTGGTATACCCAAGCAAACGCCCACTATCCACTTCTGATGGCAGCTGTGGAGGCCCTGCGGAGCGGAGAACTTGATGCCGTCTACAACAACGTGGGTCAGCACTACGAAGCAAGACAAGGAATCGCCACCCGGTCACATTGCCCCATCTACCTCGCGACCAAGGTGCACGTGCTTGCAATCGAGGCTGCGCTTGAAAAGGGGGTGGAAAAGGACCTCTATGTGACGGACCTGTTTGATGTCTTCAACGCGGTACAGGACCGATCCCGGTTCAATGAGGCAGTGTGGGAAAGTTCACTCAGCTATTGGGAACACCCAACGCCGTATGCGTACTTGATGTACGAGATCACTGGCGATCTCCGTGATCTGTGCGTCACCGCCCTAAAAGGAGCCGCATCCAAGACCACTCCCCCGCAGGTTCTGGCTCCCGGTGAAGTCGCGCGGGCTTTGGCGTTGACCTGGTCGCTCTGTGTTTGGTCGATTGCTGAGTCAGGAAACCAAGTTAGCGCGCGGTTCCGGAATCACATGATCAAGAGTTACCTGATGTTCGTGCTCGAAATTGGTTGGGAACCGAGTCAGTTACACTTGGGCTGGGCGGTGGGAGAGGTGCAAGGGCTCCAGGTGTGGCGTGATTTGTTCATGGAGGAGCTGCGAAAGCGCTTCGGCGGACAATGCGACGTCCCGACGGGACAGTTGAAGGAGGCGGTGGGGTCGCTTGATCAGTTTAAGCGCTGCGTCTACGAAGGCAAATCATGGCTAGAGGAAAAGCTATTTGGCCATCTCCCCAGCGGTTGATCCGCCCGAGACTCTGGTGCAGCAACCCGTCCCAGTGATCTGGACCACCGTGGCGGTGAGCCAAATGCAAGGTTAGGCCGTTATACGTTAAAGTGACGCCCGGCTTTCCAACTTCCGGATGCCCGTCACCCGGGACTGGCAGGAACGCTGTTGGACAATCAGAGTGGTTGGCGCCCCGGTGCCCGTTTGAGCGGTTTTTCTCGAATACCTCAAGGCATCCTGGAACATGCGCTCGGGAAGGGACGAGTTCGTTCTGTTCGATTCTAAGCTTGGAGTTCGGTCCACAGCCACTCGAACAGGAACGCGCGCGCAAGTACCCGCGTTACGGGTTCCCAAACGGGAGACACTTCCGGCGGCAGGTCTGCAGGGAATTCGGGTGGCTGCTCGCGGATTCGAAAGAGCTCTACCAAAGAATCCACGTCGCGCTCATCAACAGGCTCACCACGCAGCAAACGCTGCACCGCAGCGCTCGCGGTGTCAAAATCAGGTTTAACGATGTTGGCCACGGACGTTACCACACGCTCGTCCACCGCTCCGATTTCACGTAACAGTGTCGCAGCTTTCATACGCAAGTTCGGATCGTCCGCACTTAGGCACGCCATGGCCGCCTCAACCGCAGGCTCCTCCAGACGGCCCATCAAGATTAATCCCTCAGCTCCCCGAAATCGCAGCCAAGGGTCCTCGGAGCCCAGCCAGCCATTCAAAGCTTGCACAGTCTTGTCTGTGCGGCCCATGTTTTGCAGCAGCTCTAGTGCCTCGTCTAGCCTGTGCAGTTTGATGTGTCCCGCCTCGAGGGCCGAGATCAGCGAATCTGCCAATCTTTCCTCAGTCCCTCCTATTTTGAACAGTAACGTCGCCGCATCAAGGTCTAGCGGTACAAACAAATCTAGAACTTCATAAAGTCTTTCGACGTCATCCTCATTAGTTCGCCCCATCCTGTGGAGCAGCTCGGCAGCAGAAACGTACCATCGGGATCTCAGCGCTTGCTCGGTGTACTCGTTCGCGGCCCCCTTTTCGATCAGAAGGCTGGCTGCACGTAAGTGAATGTCGTCGTCTTTGGCATCGAGCAATTCCTGAAGGACGCAGAGGACCCGGCCGTCCGCCTGGCCTATTCTGTTCAGCTCCTCTGATGCGGTTATGCGTACCGAATCGCAGGCGGAACTCAATAACGAGAGTAACGTGTTACTCGCCTTTGTCTCCGCCTGGCCCAGGCTGAGCAGCAACAACGCGGCCTGCAATCGTAGGTGAGGCTCAGGCGAGCCCAAAGCTGCGATTACGCGGTCAACGGCCTCTTGCGAAATCTCGTCAGCAAGAAAGTTGAGGACCGGCTCTACATAGCCGAGTTCCTGGGCTTGCGCGAGTGCACCAACAACTGCTTCGTCAAACTCTCCGACCCGGGCGAGGCCCAGTGCCGCCAAGCATGCGGTATTGCCAAATTCATCCGCGACCAGCCTCCTGCAAATCTCGTGAGCAATGGCACAAGTCGTCGCAGCATTGCTGCACAGAAGCGCGACCGCCGTTTGTACGTAATGATTCAGATGATCTGCTAAGGGGGCAATCGCAGCCAGCGTTTCTAAACTTGGGCGCAGGCGGGGTAGGGCCATTACCGCTGTGAAGAATGCATCATTGAATTGCTGATAAGGCCACTCCATGACTCTTACCCAGCGTGCCTTCGTTGGCTTAACCTCTCCCGCCGCGGTGCGAAAAGTAGTCTCGCGGTCAAATTCTGGAACGCGCCAGGATATCATCCTCTCGCCTTCACGTCTCGCGAGCGGCCATTGCCGAACCACGTCTGCTAGCTGCGCCAGAATTCTTTGGGTTAGCGTTCGCCTGATCCCAACGTCATCGGCAATACAAGCGGCGGCCAAGCGCAGCCCCCGATGGAACAGGCGTTCGGCCGGACCGAGGCCCTGACTGGCAATTGCTTCAACGATGGCGGTTGCGGTTTCGTCGTCCCTGAGAACGATCCCCACGTATCCCACCGCCAGGAGAATCACTTCTCGCCAGTGAGGGTCATCGCGGACAGCCAGGATGCGGTCAATCGCCTTTGAGGTAGGCGTCGCAAGCTCGACGGCGGCCAGAAACTCCTCGAACGTGTGATGCCAGAAGGCGAAAACATCTTTTCCGCGCTCCTCCAGCAAACCCGCCCTTGCCGCGGAGTTGAGATAGCCAGCGGCGGTGATCTCAGGATAGTCGTCGTCCAGTTTCTTTTCTTTGAGGATTTCCACAAGTTTGCGCTCAAGTTCGGCTCTGTGAGTTACCCCGGCAGGTCGCGTTCGCCACGTCCACTCCGCGACAGCCCCCCAGACTCGGATCAGACGATCGGTCGCCAGTTGTTCACCACCTACATCCAAGTCTGTCAACGAACGCCACTGACTCCATGTATCCATCAGGGTGCGAACGGCTTGCTCATAGAGCTGAACCCTCCGCTCAGGGAGCCGCCGTTCCTCGTAGTAAATAAGGGATATTATGATGACAAGCATCAGCGGATTGGACGCCAGTTCGCGGATCTTTGGGCTCCGATTGATTTCAGTCAGAACGGCCTCGGCCTGGGCATCGGCGCGAGCCAGGTCCGGCGCGCTTGGATGCTGCCTGCGCTCAGACGCGCGCTGCCACTTGTATGTGAAGGATTCCACTTGCTCCTGATTAAAATTCACCATTTCGAAGCGCTCAACCTGGCCGCCAAGTGGAACGTATCCATATGGGCGGGAGGTCACCAGGCACCGATTGCGGGCGTGCCTCGCAATGAACCGGTCCACGGCGCGAACAACGTTAGACCGGATGCGGCTATCAGGAACTTCATCGACTCCGTCAATCAAGAGGAACACTCGTCCATTGGCTAATTCCACGTCAACGGCAGTTCGAAGAAGATCTCCACCCAGCTCAGTCATTTGCTGATCCAGGAAGGACCGCAGCGTGAGATTCGGCCTGTCTTTGCGGGCGTCCGCGAAAACTGCAATGGACATCAGAATAGGAGTGAGTTTCTCCTCGGCCCATCCCAACCGTCCCTGGATAGATGGTTTGTCCGTGACGCAGATGCGGGCCAACCAGCGGAGAAGAGCAGTCTTTCCCACGCCCGGCCCGCCGATCACTACTGCGTGGCGGGCGTGCCCAAGCGCCTCGCCTGGACTCCTTCCACCATCACCGATCGGGGCACGCCATTTCTCTTCAGAAACGGCTGCGTATTCTCGCGACAACCGTATCCTGCCCGCCGGGGTAAGGTAGGATCCTCGAGATTGTTAAGCAAACCGTGCTCGCGTTCCAGCCTCTCGAAACGGCTGGCCTGTCGGACGAGGCGTGGGACAACGTACACGTCATCCATCAACAGCGACGTGATACGATCAGGGTGACTTGCACCCTGGATGCCGCGATAATCTATGTACGTGCAGTCCAGCGAGATGCGCTCGCAATAAACCAGCAACGCAGCCCCTGTGGCAAATTCTGTGAGCTGCTCTGAGTTCGCAAGATGCCCCTGGCTCTCGAATCGCCTGAGTAGTTCTTTTTGACAAGACATCATAACCGCCAACATACCCGCGACCAATTCAATGTCTTCTCTTGTTTGCTCGGTAGATACCAGTAAAGACTGAACACGGCGTTCGAGTTTTCGGCTGTCCTCTTCCCTGGAAAGTTCGAGCAGAGCTGTGATTGCCGGTCCTACACCGGGAATTTGCTTGAGCTGCTCTTCGCCGAGTTCCTTCAGGAAACTGAGGGCAACTCGAAGGTAAGGAGCTGCACGACCCGGCTCTCCGCCGAGGCCGAGGCGCTCGCCAAATGACTTCTCGCGAGTAGAAGGAAGCTGTTGATCAACCATAGCGCTTCAAGCCTCAACAGTATATTCCCAAGCCACTGGCATTATGTAACGCCAATATCACGCGCCGAACTGTGGACGACACGGGATTTGCCGGGGCAATCTTTTGTGCGCGATGGGAAAGTCGGGGCTCACGCGTACGGCAAGGGGACGAGCAGTATGTTGGGAATGCCGTTTTGGAGCATGCGAGAAAGCTCGCTGCGCTGTTGAACTGAACCGGCACATGCCACATAGGGCAGAGTCCAATAAAAATCCATTAAGAGATCGACGAGATCGGACCCTCAACAATCAATGGCTTGGGATCATCAGCAATCAACGCGACAGACGCTAACTTTTATATTTTCAATCTCGGTCAATTTTCCATGCTGGCCGGCCCACGGTACGCTTGCGCTGGTCCAGTCAGGGGTTGCGCCTGACTCATGGCGATGAATCGCCTTACCACCAGCAAACGCCCAAGAAGTCCCTTGCAGGAAGTTTAGGCGCCCCGGCACTCGCCTGGATCGATCGCCGGTAACCTCGTGAGGTTTACCGATTCCCGCCACTTGACGGTTTGCGTACACGTTGATGTGCCGTACGTTAGGGCAGAATCCCTGTACGAGAATCTTTCATCGGGGAGTGCCCACAATTAACGCCGAAGGGTTTACTGATCGTAATTTCTACCAGCGTCTCGCGATGAATTCAAAAGTGCCGGTTCTGGGTCCACCGAACCCCGGATCAGTGGCACCCCTTCATAACCCGCATAAATACTGGTCTACACATCCTTTGTGTGCAAAATGTGTGCGCGCTTTCAGAGAGAAGGTGTCTCATGGCCCGGCTCGTGAGTCAAAAACGAAGAGGCGCACGCAGACGACCTTGCTGCCGCTACCGAAGGTCTAGACACCGGCTCCGGCCCAAAGTAATAGAAGTCCTTACTGATCTCCTCGCTGAGCCCTAAAGGGGCGCGATGATGGCGTTCTCGTCCGAAACCTTGAATTCACTGAATTTCATTCTTGTGGTTGGTCAAACTTCTTACTGAACCCATACATAAACAGATGCCGGGAGCGAATTCTCAAAGGAAAGACCAGGCGCCATACTCCTTTTGTCTTTAGGATAACGTTTCCTCATGGGTTAAAAAGTGGCCAGATTATACTTCCGGTAGACGCCTCATGCTTATCCGCTTGTTTTAGCTAGACACAAGCGGTAGGGCCAGGCCGTACATCGTGCCCCTACGCCTCGCGCCGTGCTGAAACAACCGGATAAGCAAAAGACGCCTTGTCCTGCTAGATTTGGTTTCAGGAGGATAAGGCAATGCCAAATGTTTACATTGAACGGGCCGGGGACGGGACGTACGCAGTGAAGGAAAATGGACAGGTCGTTTCGGGCGGTCACCGAACTCAGAAAGACGCTGAGGATGCCGCGAAGCGGATTGCGCCCAATGTCCATCCTGATGTTGAACGGGTCCGGCATACGCCAAAGGGCGAGCCTGACAAGTGGCGCAAAGAGTAGCTAAAGATTCAGGGTGGCCTCCATGTTTCGTTCTCTTACCTTCGCGTGAGCGAAGCTGAAGCTCCGGAATGGGTGTTCGTCCTAGTCAGGTTCGTATGGCTTGGCAAGTGGACGGCGTTTCATCGTGCCCTCCACAGTCCGGTCGGTCTTAATCCATGCTATTTCACCAGAAAGTATACTCCGCCCGCTCCCCCCAATGATTGGGCGAACGCCTTCTGCTATTCGCTCTGCCAGACGATTCGTGGGATCGTATCCGGGAGTCCGGTGAACCCCAATCAGTAGCGCTCTGTCAAAACCCCAATAAAACCCCTGATCTCCGCCACAACTCTGTGCAGCCAATGTGCCCGCTCACGGGCAGGAGGTGTCTTATGGCCCGAAGAGCTGGGCAACTCGTTTCACGCGGCCAACGCACATGGTTGGTCCGCGTTTCGCTTGGCCGCGACCCGGAAACCGGAACGCGGAAATATCACAACAAAACGATTCGAGGCTCCTTCCGCGAGGCGCAGAACTACCTGAATACGAAGCTGCAAGAACACGACATCGGACGTCTGCCCCGCGCGGCTGCGATCAGCCTGAATCAGTACCTGGATCAATGGCTCACCACGTCAGCCAAGCCGAGGCTTCGGCCAAAAACCTACGCCGACTACGAAGCCATGATGCGTCTTTACATCCGCTGAGAAGAACTGTCGCGCAGCGCGTCGGATTATCGCCCGGTTATCTAGCGTTATTATTTCCGGACGTCTGGCGCCAATTGGGTGCGCGCTCAACGCAGCACCAAAGGCAAGAGACCGAACAGAGGCACCAGATGTTGCGTCAAGAAGCTCGCCAGGCCGCGCTGAAGCTTCTTAAGACGGGGACTCGTCCAACCAGGAAACGAGTGTATTCCCTGATTACCAAATCGCCTATCAAGCTGTTCAAGCTCATCATGGAAGAGATCAGGAAGCTCGAAAAAGAGCAGCAACGTCCGTCTATATATCCGCGCATAATTAATGGGACATTATGACTAGCAAAAAGGCAGCAGACGGGGCCGAATCAGTTCGGGATAGGATTGCCTATCTCCAAAGACGCGGGTCAGCGTGGCGACCAAGTCGGATGGGCTGGCGAAATAACGGTCATGGGTTCCGTTTTTGCGTGTATATTGCCACCGCCGCTCGGCGGGATTGAGCTCGGGTGAGTAGGGCGGCAGTTGGTGTACTTCCAGCCAGTGCCGGTTGGACTTGAACCAGCTCCAGACCTCGGCGTCCTTGTGATACGAGGCATTGTCCTGAATGAGAATCGCTCCGCGGCGGCGGTAATGGGGGGCCAGCCGATCAAGGAAGGCCAGGTAGGTGGAAGCATTGAAGACGGTATCCTGTTGGTAATGGAAGCGGGTCAGCCAAGGTTCGATCGCGCCCAGGATCTTCACGCTCTTACGTTCTCCGGTGACGGGGACCTCGGGCGGATGGCCCCTGCGGCTCCAGGTGGCATGCAGCGTCGAGTCCTGACGGAAACTGGCCTCATCAGTGAAGATTAGCGCCCGGTTCTGGCTTTGGGCTTTTTTTTAAGGTTGGGATAAGTGTAACGGCGCCAGCGGTCCTGCTCGCGGGGGTCGGCACGGGCCAGCACCCGGCGGGGCCGCTGCACGGAGAAACCCAGCTCATGAAGCAACTTGCGCACGTGGCCGGGATGATAGACGACACCGAACTCCTCTTCGATGACCCAGGCGATCATCGAAGAGGTCCAGACGCCACTATCCAGCCCATAAGCCACCGGGCCGCTGTCGAGGATGTCGCCGACCCGGCGGTGCTGCGCTTCGGTCAGCCGCCGCGGCCGTCCCGACCGGTAACCTTCCAGCAGGCCCTCAACGCCGTGGGCCTGATATACATACGCGCATAATTAAAGGGACATACTTCACTTCTCCGACTATACGTCAGGCCCTGCTACGTATTGGCGTATGGTCCAATAAACATGGGGTATTCACACGCATGCCCAGCGAGGAGGTCCTTTCATCGTTGCTGGAGCACATGTCCCTTGAGTTCTGCACTTCTGTATAGCGCGCCAGCCACTCCGACACCTTGGAGCGCGGCGCCTTGAGAATCCTTGCCAGATCGCCGCTGGTTCGGCCTTCGGAATTCAGGACGACGGCCTGCAGGCGTTTCGCCACGCGGTAGACGCCCTCGCGCTCCGCCTCTCGGCTCCATCGGATCAACCGGTGATAGGTCTGGGGATGCAACCGCAGCAGGCGGGCAAGCATGGCCACTCCTCCTGCGAGAAGTATGCCATATGGAAGCACCTCATGTCCCCTTAATTATGCGCGGATGTATAGTCTCCCTCCGCTTGGATCAAGGCCCGCCGGTCTGTTCGTTCCAGTGCATGATCTCCGCACGGCATTCATGGACTTTTTCAATTGCATGTACAATGTCCCCCAGATCCTGCTCAGCGGAAAGCAACAAACGCTGTTCCAACCAAACGACCTCATGGCACGCAAGCTCCGCGTTAGGGCACTTGGAACTGTAACTTGCAAAGTCAACGACCTCCCGGCCGTGGTCACATCCTTTGGGGCAAAACGGCGGAATGAAATTCCGGGGAAGAAACATTGGATTCTGATAAAGAGGATGGGCATAGCCTCCCGTGCAAGGAATGCCCTCAGCGCTGAGCGCGTTCAAGAAGTCATCTCGTGAGATGGCAAATTCATTGCCGCAGAATCGAAAGGCGTATAGATGGTGAGCATGCCTGGTGACATAGGATGGGGTTCTCAAGATGGAAATCCCAGGGATTCTTGAAAGGTGCTCATTTAAATAGGCTGCGCTTTGGTTCCGCCGTACGTTCTGCGCATCGAGCCGGCGCATCTGCTGGAGAAGAATCGCTCCTTGAAACTCTGTCATGCGGTAATTCCAACCCAAGCGGTGATGTTCGTACCAGGGCCTACGCGGCTCCCGCCCTGCAGAGATATAGGACTCACAGAGCGCTGCCAATTCGCGGTCATTGGTGGTGATCAAGCCGCCTTCGCCAGCGGTCATATTCTTGGATGCCTGAAAGCTAAAGGCTCCCAGATCACCGATGCTGCCGAGTCCCCGACCGTTCCAGGAGCCACCGTGACCGTGGGCTGCGTCTTCAACCACAGCTAGCCTCCGGCGGCGTGCAATCTCAATGATGGCGCCCATATCCGCGGCCAGTCCTGCAAAATGGACCAGAATGACAGCTCGGGTGCGTGGCCCCACTGCTTCCTCCAGACGCTTGGGATCGAGGTTAAGAGTTTCAGAGTCGATATCGATGAAAACGGGGGTAGCATTCATCATCAGCACGGCACTGGCCGTCGCCACAAACGTGTAGGCGGGTACAAGCACCTCATCCCCGGGGCCGATGCCAAGAGCTGCAAGCGCTACCTCAAGTGCGCCAGTCCCCGTAGCAGAAGCCACACCGTACTTTGCGCCTTGGAATTGCGCAAAGCTTTCTTGGAATGCTGCTACCTTGGAGCCGGATTGAACGCCTTCACCGGGGTCGGGTTCTCCGGGTTCACTCCAGGCGTAGCGCCACCACTTGCCGCTTCTTAAAACGTCAAGAAGGGCGCTTTCCTCTGCCTGGTCAAATACCGGCCAGGATGGAAACGGGCTCCGGCGGATGGGCTTACCCCCCAATAACGCCAACCGGCTCATCCCTGACCTTGTAAAGCGGGAACTTGAGGCGGGTTTGAACCGGCTGACGGCATGGGCCGGGCCTTGAACCTCGCGGGAGTCATGGTGGGGATTTCAAAGTACTTGTCGAGCACCACCAAAGCCGTCCCAAGGACTCCTGCCTCATTTCCCAAAGTCCCATAACGGAACATAAGATGGTCCACGGAGCACCTCAAAGCCTGCCTCCTAATAATTTGCCATATTTGGCTGAGAAGCCCATCTCCCGCTACTTCCAAGCGGTGGTCGAGAACCACGACCGAGGGGTTGAACAGATTGACGAGGTTGGAAATGCCAAGCCCAAGGTATCTGCTGACCTCGGCGACAATATTGACGGAGATTTTGTCGCCCCGATGAGCCGCCTGAAGCACATGCCAGGCTGTGATGGTCGAGCCATCAGTGCGGGCCAGGTCCGCGGCTTCAGACTCGGCCCCTTCAGCCAATGCCACATGGATCTTGCTTTCGATGGCTGCGCAGCCGGCAAGCGCCTCTAAGCAGCCAATGCTCCCGCACTTGCACGCCGATTTTCCATCGGTGTTGTGGGTATGGCCGAACTCGCCCACTCCACAGTCACGCCCGTAAAGCACTTTTCCGTCAACAATGATGCCAGCACCAATGCCGGTTCCATAATCGACGTAGATCATGTCGTTTGCCGCCCCACCGGCCCCCAGAATCCGTTCTGCAATGGCCTTGGCCCGCGTTTTGCTTTCGACAATCACAGGCACTTGAAACTCCTGCTCAAAAAGCCGGCCCAGCGGAA
Source organism: uncultured Acidobacteriota bacterium (assembly GCA_937900045.1). Lineage (GTDB taxonomy): Bacteria > Acidobacteriota > Terriglobia > UBA7540 > UBA7540 > CALCEB01. Next base: position 3,890 of record CALCEB010000041.1, on the reverse strand, counting down.
CCTGCTTCCAGAAACTGATTGTCGAGCAGGTTAAAGTGGTGCCCTGCCTGCTGTCGACAAGGCCAGGGTCTGCAATTCCAATCCCAAGCGGCGACCGCCCTGCCAACCCCGCTTCCTGGATTGCCCGCCGTGCACATCCCTGGAGCTGCTTGACAAGCCCATCAACGCCATGTTCCAGGTCAACTGATTCTTGCGCTAGATGCCTGACCCGGGGTGAAAGATCCAGGATAGCCGCCACCACCGCTTGGTCGTCAAATTCCAAAGCTACAACAAACCCGTAGTCTGGGTTCAGGCTGAGCAGAACCTGTTTTCTGCCCATTGGATTGTTTGACAAGCCGGTCTCGAGCAGCTTCCGATCCTCGAGCAACCCACGGACTAAGGAGGAAATAGTGCTCCGCCGGAGGCCAGTCACCTCATGAATATTGACCCTGGAAAGAGGTCCGAATCGCCTTACCACGGCTTCAATAATCTTTTTGTCCCGATGGCTCTTTCTCTTAATTTGTCGCATGTAGGAGGCAGTTCATCATGATTCAGGCGCTATGGGCAAATGAAAATGCAAATTTGGCAAAACTCGCTCCTGATACACTTCTCAACTCTGCACTTTAGCGGCATCAATGAGTGGAGGTCGTTCCGCACCCGATCTCATCGTGAAGGTTGGTTGGCAGCCGGTCCCAAGGCCCCCCAAAGCCTTTATAAACGTCATGCGCTCTAATAAAAGTTCCCTTGGAAGTACTTAATCCTGAAGTCGTTTGGACCTCTTTGTGCCAATGACCTGGGAATCAGGTCACAAAATGATATGTTATGGGAGTAGGAGAAAACTGTCAAGGCAGTGAATTTCATTTTGTTCATAAGTCGGTTTCGTCAAGCCTTGGATGGCGCTATAAAAGAACAAATATGTACTTAAATCTTGACTCAACGCCAGCGCCTCTTCTATCCTGTGCCGGTCCCCACTGAAAGATCAGCCTGCCAGGAAGACGGGTAATGCCGAAGGGTGAAGGAAGCGTGATAGCCAAAGGAATTGGATTGAGCCTGCTTGGCATTCTGAGTTTGGTCCCGGGGAGCATCGCGGGAAGCACTCCCTTGCTGCCCAGGCCGCAGCAAGTCCAATATGGGGCGGGAAGACTGCCGCTTGCTGGCCTATCAATTAGCTTACCCAACGGTGCAAGTGCCGAGGACTGGTATGCTGCGAACCATTTGGCCGCATGCCTTTCGGCTGGAGCGGCGACCAGAATCCCCGTGATCCAAGATGCTGCTCATGGGCCGGTTTTGCGGCTTCAGCGCACAGGGGCGGTTGATGCATTACCCCGGCCTGGCGAATCACCTGGGCCGCAATCGCGGGAGGAGTATTCGATCCAGGTGGCGCCCGGAGGCGGGAAAGTGCAAGCCCGTTCTTCTGCGGGCCTCTTTTACGGCTCTGAGACCCTCTGCCAATTAGGCGAAGGCGATCCAGAGCGTGCCACTCTGCCCGCCGTGGAGATTCACGATTGGCCTGCCCTGGCGTACCGGGGTGTTCTGGTCGACATGAGCGAGGGACCCTTGCCGACGGTTCAAGAGATCAAGCGGCAAATTGCTTTCCTGGCGGGATGGAAGGTCAATCAATACTATTTCTATAATGAGGCCAACATTGAATTGAAGGGCTATCCTCTGCTCAATCCAGGGGCGTGCTATTCTCAGAGCGATATTCGTTCCATTGTTGCCTACGCCCGCAAGCGTCACATCGACGTCATTCCCGCTTTGGAGCTTTACGGGCACCTGCATGACCTTTTTCGCATTGAGAAGTATTCGGGACTCGCGGACTTCCCGCATGGCGGCGAATTTAATCCCCGCAATCCTAAGGTGATGAAGCTCCTCACCGACTGGACCAACCAATTTTCGGCGCTCTTTCCCAGTCCTTTTGTCCACATCGGGTTTGACGAAACCTGGCAGATCCAGAAAGCAGCTCAGCAGCAGACAGGGACCAGCCCGGTCAGCCTCTTCGTCACGCAGTTAGGGAATGTGGCGCGTCTCTTTGAGAGTCACGGAAAACAGGTTATGGCTTGGGAAGACATTATGGTCAAATACCCCGGAATCATTTCCAAGCTCCCTCCCGGCCTCATCGCCGTAGCCTGGTACTATGAGCCTTATCCCGACCCAACCTATGAACATTGGCTAGGGCCGTTGATAAGACAGCATATACCACACATGATTGCGCCCGCGGTGCATAGCTGGAACGAGATTTCCCCCGATCTTCAATTGACCTTTGAGAATATTGACACCTTTCTTGCAGCGGGCCGCAAGTCGGGCGCTATGGGGATGATCAATACCCTTTGGACGGACGATTCCCAAATGCTAATGCGGATGTCCTGGCCGGGTCTGGCTTATGGAGCCGCAGCCGCTTGGCAAACTGCCCCTATGAACCGCGAGAGATTCCTAACGGATTATGCCACCTTGACTTATAAGGATCAGGCAGATGTGGCAGCCGCTCTCAGGAGCCTTGCCCAAGCCGAAGTCGAGTTGCAGCAGGCGCTAGGCCAATCTACCATGGTGCAGTTGTGGGACAATCCATTTTCACCTCGGGTTTTGAAGGTTTGCCGCCAGCACCGAGAGGATTTGCACGAGGCGCGTTTGCTGTCGGAGGATGCTGAAGAGCATCTAGACCGCGCACTAGCTGCTGGCGATAATCCATTGATACTAAATAGCTTAGCCTTCGGCTCAAGACTGTTGGATTATGCTGGGATGCGATATCTTTACGCACTGGAGATTGCTGAAGCCTGGAAAGCACTCAGCAAAAGGCCATCGCCGATTGAGTTTGATAATAACTTTATAGCGACGGTAGCTTCCCAAACGCATGGGCGTCTGCCCGATTTGATGGACACCATCACCACCCTCAAACCCCTTTACAGGCAGGAATGGCTTGCTGAGTATTACCGCTACCGCATGAGTTCGGCCTTGGGACGCTGGGACGCCGAGTATGAATATTGGCGCGCCTTGCAGACAAAGCTGAAGGTCTTTGCAAATCGTTTTCACGTTGGAGACTCCTTGCCAGAGCTTCAATCACTCACCGGAGAACAATGAAACTCTCGCTACGACCAAAGGAGAGAAGAAGATGGGGGGGGGAAAGCCACTGAAGAAGTAGCAGTTCGCCTTATTCTAACCAGAACGGTAATAATTTGGCGATTCATGGATACGAATCAGGAAATTTTAGAAAGTAAATTCCTAAAATGATAAAAACTACTTGACATTTATTTGCTTTTTGCTTTACATAGTAAACTTCTAGTTAATTTTTTGTGCCAATGCATGTTGCAGATGTCCTTAAAAGCCATGTGAACCATTCGGTTGAACAGTCAATAATTCCAGCGGTTCGCTACAGGTTTTACAACAGGTGACGACGAGACACACAGGGCTGACTATTTCCTCCAGGTTTATCGATATCAGGAGGTTTCTATGGGAAGGAACAGCATTGGGTCCTTTAAAGTTTTAGGTCTCCTGGCTTTCGGGATTTTCACGGTCCTGGGTTATGGTTGGTGCCAAGTGGACCTAGGGAGCATTGTGGGGACAGTCCGCGATTCGAGCGGTGCAGTGGTGCCCGGAGCCCACATTACAATCACGAACAAGTTAACCAACGAATCCACCCAACTGACAACGGACGCGACGGGAAGTTATGCCGCCAGCCTGCTGCACATCGGATCCTACTCTATTTCAGCCGAAAAGCCTGGGTTCCAGAAAACGGTTCAGGCTGGAGTAACCCTGGGCGTGAATCAGACCGTGCGGGCGGATTTGGTGCTGACTGTGGGAGCCGTGGCACAAACCGTGGAGGTAACGGCGGCGCCGCCTTTAATTCAGAGTGAAACTTCTTACATTGGGACCATCGAGACTTCGCGGCGCATTGTTGGACTGCCCTTAAACCTGTC
>CALCEB010000040.1 GCA_937900045.1 uncultured Acidobacteriota bacterium | reverse complement strand
GGGGGGGCGGGAATCGATCTTGGTCTCTTCAGCATCGGCGGCTCGGCCTCAGCCGGCTCCTACGACGCAAACTCCGCCAGCACTCTGGCGCATTCGCTCAGCCAGCATTCGGAATCTCTTCAGCAGCACATGGAGGTGAGCACGCGGGCGGCTGCCTCAACCTCCGTTGGTGAGGTGGCCACGCGCACCCACCAGCAGGGCGAGTCCGAGGACCAGTACGAATCGGCTTCCCGCACTTTCTCTAACCCAAACCACTGCCACGCCGTCACTTTCCTTTTCTATCGCATCAACAAATGCCAAACCGTCAAGTTTGAACTGGTGAGCATTGACCGGCGCGTGGACGATCCGCTTGCGCCCACGGGCGTGGCGCTGAATCCTCCGAAGCCTTTGACGGGTGTTGGCGTGCTTTCGAGCCGGGTGCTCGCGACAAGCTCGAGCCGCCTGGACGTGGCGACGCGGGCACTGCAGAGCGTTGCCGTGGAACAGGGCGGCACAACCGGCACGACAGGAGCTCTCCTGGCGCGGACGTTTCCAAGCTTCGCGCAGCAGGGACCCATCCCGGTGAACGTCCGGCAGGCTGCTCTGCAACAGGTTGATCAGGACCTTGTTAACGAAGGCTTGCTCGACAAGGTGGGTGGCCAGGTCTCTCCGGCGGCGCAGCAATCGCTCGGCTGGGAAAAGACCATGTCGATCCCGACGCCCGGGGTGCTCGTCAAAGGATGCCTGGACGATTGCGACATCTGCGAGCCCGAGCTGAAAAAGCTGATGGATCTTGAGGCTGCGCACAAAGACCTTGAGAACCAACTTCTCCAAAAGAAGATTACTCTGCTCGAGAAATCACAAGAGTACAGGTGCTGCCCAGGAGAAACCGAAGAAGCAGCAAAGCCATAATGTAAATAGGGGGTAGTGGCGTGGTTTGTTTGCTGTAGCGGCGCTCTATGAGCGCCGAACCTGGATCCTCAATAATTTCCGGCGCTCATAGAGCGCCGCTACAGCAAATTGCGCCACTACCTAATAGGGGCTGGCAGCGATAAAACGGGCGTGGCTTCCGGCGCCGAAATGGTGCAGGACAACCTGATTGTTGTAAATCGCAAAAGGTTGTGGATTGCAGACATCAAGATTCGGTGTCTGCGCCACCCACGTCAGTGACAAGGGGTGGTGCACGTAATGACCCCATGCCCGGGGCGGCTCTCGAACCGCCCCGGGGCGCATTGCGATGCGCCTTACATTTCAGCAAACATCGGGAAGGAAAGGCCCACTGCACAGAAACCGTGCAATGGTTACCAGCTACCGCGTTGCGCTGGATTTATGGGGATCGAAGGAACCCCGGCGGATTTCCGGGAGGGTATTCAATATCTGGCGGGCAACTTCGATCTTGCTCATTCGTTCAAACGATTGAATTCGGCCATCCGGGAAGACCAGGGTGACGATATTGGTGTCCACCTCGAAGCCGGCGCCTTCTTGGGTGACATCATTTGCCACCATCAGGTCAAGGTTCTTGGCGCGAAGCTTCTGCGTGGCGTGTTCGATGAGGTTTGTAGTCTCCGCCGCAAAGCCCACGATGATCTGCCCCGGCTTTCGACGGGCGGAGATTTCGGAAAGAATATCCCGGGTGGGTTTAAGGTTCAGGCTAAGCGTCCCATTCTGCTTCTTGATCTTCTCCGCCCGGATTTCCGCCGGCTGGTAGTCGCTGACGGCAGCGGTCATAATCACCACCGTGGCTTCGCTAAGGCGGCGCAAAACGGCTTCGGCCATTTCGTGCGTACTTCGAACTCTCTCGACCTCGACGCCTGCTGGCGGCTCAAGAGCCACCGGACCGGTCACCAGAATGACGCGGGCGCCACGCCGCCGCGCGGCCTCGCCCAGCGCGTAGCCCATCTTGCCGCTCGACCGGTTGCTGAGATAGCGAACCGGGTCCATCGGCTCTTCCGTCGGACCAGCGGTCACCAACGCCACTTCCCCGGCCAAGTCTTCCGAAATGCGCAAAGCCTGAAAGACCGCCCCGGCGATGGTCTCCACAGCAGCCAAGCGCCCGGCGCCGGTCATTCCGCAAGCGAGGTAACCCGAGTCCGGCTCGATGACACGAATTCCGCGCGCTCTCAACAGTTCAAGGTTGGCCTGCGTTGCCGGATGCTCCCACATGTTGACGTTCATGGCAGGAGCAACCATCACGGGGGCGCGCGTGGCAAGGTAAAGCGTGCTGAGGAAATCATCGGCCAGACCGTGGGCCATCTTGGCCAGGAAGTCCGCCGTGGCGGGAGCGATGACCAGCGCATCAATACCTTGCGCCACGGCGATATGTTCGATGGCGCTTTCGACGTTGGGATCCTGCCCAGCCGTCTCAAAGATACCGGTAATCACCTTGCGGCCGGAAATCGCTGCGAAAGTAAGCGGGGTAACAAACTGCCGGGCCGCCGGGGTCATGATGACCTGAACTTCCAGACCCTTGTCCTGAAGCAGGCGCAAAAGTTCTGCCGCCTTATAGGCTGCGATCCCTCCCGAGATTCCAAGACCCACGCGCATGACCATATCCAACGTTTGATGAAACCGTCCCCGTGGACGATCCGCTCCATGTCTGAAGGCGCCGGTGGAAAGGAAGCTTATTCCTCTTTATTTTCTGTTCCCGGGAAGGGCTTGGTGCGTGATCCTTCAAAGGGTAGTACGCCAGCCTCCAACTCCATCTGCGCAATTCGGGTCGCACGTTTCGAAGAAGTCTGGATCAGCGGCTTGGCGCCGGCCTGCAGTTGCCGCGCGCGTTTTGCCGCCACCAGAATAAATCGATATTTACTGTCAATACCTTGAGGCAGGTTCATGCCGGGTTCAACCTCCAAAAGTCTTGCAAATTCTTAGGATTTCTTCCCGCTGCGCCTCGCGCCGGTGCCGCGCCGCCGTCACAATGGCATGGAGCGACGCCGCGGCCGATCCGAGTTCGCGGTTCACGACCACGTAATCGTACTCCTTCCAGCGATGGACCTCCACGCTGGCCTGAGCCAGCCTCCGCGAGATCACCTCCGGCGCATCGGAATGCCGGCGCCGCAAGCGGCGCTTCAGCTCCTGGAAAGAAGGAGGCAGTAGGAAAATGCTCACCGCCTCCTGCATTTTGCGCCTCACCTGACTGTGCCCCTGAACGTCAATATCCAGCAGAATGTCTTTGCCGGTGCGCTGCGCGTTCCTTAACTGGCGCAAGGACGTGCCGTAGTAGTTCCCATAAACCTTCGCCCACTCCACAAACTCACGGGCCGCGATCATGCGCTTAAAGCGCCTTTCGCTCACAAAGAAATATTCCCGCCCGTCCTGCTCGCCGGGGCGCGGGGGCCGCGTGGTGTGGGACACGGAAAACATCAGGCCGGGAAGCGACTCCAACAGGCGGCCGATCAATGTGGACTTACCGGCCCCGGAGGGAGCCGAAATGACAATGACGCTACCCTGGACCGCCGGTTTCACCTTGGACTTAGCCACGTCTATTCAATATTTTGCGCTTGTTCGCGCAATTTTTCAACCTCGGTCTTCATTTCGATAGCATGCGCTGCAATTTCCCGGCCCACGTCGGGGACGTCGGTTGTCTTGGAAAGGATGGTATTGGCCTCGCGATTCATCTCCTGAAGCAGAAAGTCCAACTTCTTCCCCACTTCAGAACTCTCCTCCAGCAGCCGCTGGGCCTGCTCCACATGGGTGCGGAAGCGCATCACCTCTTCCGTGATGTCAGAACGGGATGCGAGCAACGTGGCCTCCTGCGCCAGGCGCGCACTGTCAATGGCGGCGCTTCCGATCAGATCCCGCACCCGCCTCTCCAGCCGCCGCTGGTAAAGCATCAGAACCTTCTCAGAGAGCCGTTCGGTAGCGGCGATCTCCAGGACCAGTTTATCCAACCGCGCTCGCAATTCACGCTCTAAAGCCGCGCCTTCACGCCTTCGCATTTCGTTCAGATGGCCCAATGTTTCCGTCAGCAACGGACCCAGAGATTCCCGGACTTGCAAAAATTGCGGGGCGGGAATCTCCGGCTCACCCGCCACCAGGACACCCGGCGCGCGCAACAATCCCCCCAAGTCAACCCCCGGCGGAAGACCGAATTCGCTGCGGATGGATTCCAGCGCTGATACGTACGAACCCAGGACCTTACGGTCCACCCGCAGAGCATCACTGGCGGGCCGTTCCAGCGCCACTGCCAACTCCAAGTGTCCTCGTGCAATCTGGGCCTGGACTTGTCTGCGGATATCCGGTTCCAGCGGCTCAAGCCCCGCCGGTAAACGAATCTGGAGATCCAGAAACCTGTGGTTGATGCTCCTTAAGCTGACACTTAGCGAAAAATCGCCCTCCTCAGTTCGCCCGGTGGCGTAGCCCGTCATACTGCGAATCATATTGGGTCAACCTCGAAAGCCCTGATCATTGGCAAGTGCCAGGTGGCAACCGGCGAGTGATGAGTGATAAGTGGTTAGTGACGAGTGACAAGCGAAAACTGACCGGAAAGAAGTTGTCGAATTCTTGACCCTGCCTTTTCATCCATCACCAATCACTTGCCACTCGTCACTTATCACTCGCCACTGTCTTTTGATCTTTCCGCTCTAAGGTTCCGCATCCACAAATTGCAATTCATGGAGACGCTGATAAATGCCCCCGCGCGTCACCAAATCCTCATGAGTCCCAATTTCGGAAATCATTCCACGGTCAAGAACCACAATCCGGTCCGCGCGACGCACGGTGGAAAGACGGTGGGCGATAACCAGCACTGTGCGGCCAGCCATCAAGTTCAGCAACGCTTTCTGAACCAGTAATTCGGATTCCGAGTCCAGCTCGGAGGTGGCCTCATCCAAAATTAGCAGCGGCGAATTCTTCAGGATAGCGCGCGCGATGGCAATGCGTTGCCGTTGGCCGCCGGAGAGCCGCTGCCCCCGCTCGCCAATCATCGTCTGGTAGCCCTCCGGCATTTCCATAATGAAGTCGTGGGCCAGGGCGGCGCGGGAAGCCTCCACCACATCGGCTTCTTTCAGCGCCGATTGGCCGTAGGCGATGTTGTTGAATACCGTGTCATTGAAGAGCACTGTTTCCTGAGTGACCATCGCAATCTGAGCGCGGAGCGATGCCAGTTTGACGCGCCGGATATCCTGTCCATCCACCAGGATGCGGCCCTGAGTAACGTCAAAGAAGCGCGGGATAAGGTTGGCAAGAGTCGTCTTGCCGGCGCCACTGGAGCCGACGATTGCCACCACTTCTCCCTTGCGAATTCGCAGGTTCACGCCGTGCAGGAGCGGAAAGTCCTTGAGATATGCAAAGTCCACACTGTCAAATGCGATTTCCCGTGAAAAGGCAGGCAGCACAATGGCGTTCGGATCCTCGGGTATCTCCGAGTTCACATCCAGGTACCGGAAGACCTCCTCGGAAGCTCCCACCGCCTGCTGATAAGCATTGTTCACGCCGGTCAGCCGCTTGATCGGCTCGTACATCTTGATGATCGCATAGAGAAAAGCCAGGAACGCGCCCATGGTCCGGGCGTGGTGAACGATTTCGTTGCGGGCGTAGAGCAACAACCCGGCAATGGTAATGGCTCCCACCAATTCCATCAAGGGCGAGTTCAGAGCATTCGCCCGCACCCAGCGCAGGTTGACTTTGAGTAGCCGTTGAGTGGCGGCGCGAAATTTGGAGTTTTCAAAATATTCCATTCCGAAGGCTTTGACGATGCGGATGCCGCTGAAAGTTTCCTGGAGGATATTGTTCAGTTCCGCCATCTTGTCCTGGCTGGAGCGGCTGGAGAGGCGGATGTAACGGCCGATGTTGGCGGAGGGATACACCACCAGGGGAATAAGGACCAGAGAAGCCAGGGCCAGGCGCCAATCCACATAGAAGATCACCGCCAGCAACCCAATCAGCGTAAAGCCCTGCTTCAGCGCATCGGCGGAAACCTGCGAGACGGCGCTCTGAATCTTGTCGATGTCATTGGTAACAGCCGACATCAGCTTGCCCGTCGAGTTTCCGGAGAAAAAGGCCAGCGATTGCCCAATGATCTTGGAATAAAGCAGGTTGCGAAGATCCCGCACCACCGAATGGCCGATGAAATTCACGGAATAGGTGGCGAAGTACTCAGAGAGCCCCTTAATCAGCGTTACTCCGATGATGGCAACCGCCACCATGGCCCAGGCGCTATGAATATTGTGTGGGATAAGATCCTGTAAATAAAGTGCGCGGCGGCCGAATGGGAGCTTAAAAAGAAGAATGGGGCCCGAGGTGCGCTCGGTAGTTAACACCCGGTCGAAAACCGGCTTGATCAAAAGCGCTGTCAATCCTTCGCAAGCGCCCACCACCGCCATCAAAACCAGGGCTGCGAAGAAACGAAAGGTGTAAGGGCGAATAAACCTGATCAGCCGTTTGACTTGATTCATCAGTCGATCGCAGCCAAGGCCCATCCACGGCAGGGGCCAGCGCAATTCTTATCGTAGTTCCAGGAACAAACAACCGTCAAGCGAGGCGGCAGCTTGGTAGTGTCTCAGTTTCTTTGCTGTAGCGGCGCTCTATGAGCGCCGCTACAGCAAACTGCGTCACTCCGGCAGCTTGCCCCCGGCATGGGGACTCTGGACTCGATTCAGTTCCCTGGGCAATCAGACAGTAATGGATTTTAACCCTCAGATCAATGCTAAAGTTGGCAGAAATTGATCCACAGTCATGGGATATCAGTTGAAGATTGATTCACTCCCAACAGTCCTAATTCTTGTGCTTCGCGGAAGGGTGGCCACGGGCTGGAAAAATTTGCTCGACTCAGGCAGCTTTTTCCTTTCTGGCAGAGATTGCTTTGCCAGCTTCTTGATGACGGTGTAACTGTAACTCACTCATAACACGTGTGTTGAACGTTCAACCCAAGTTGGGTCTTACTTTGGAATTGTCATTGCACATACAGAATCCCGGAAGGGAAATGTTTGGAGAAAAAAACACGAGTTTTCTTCAATTGAGCCCATTGATTTCACTGCGATGGCAGGAAGATCGTTCACCGATGACAGCGGTGGAGTGGACGGCCTCACACAAAAATTTATGAGGGAACAATGCCAATGAACGTAAGGCACATACCGTTTCCACTTCTCATGCTTCTTGGCTGTGTCACTTTGGTCTGGGCTGTCCAGCCAAACCGCCGCTCCCCACAAGGCCAGCAACTTGAACTGGGTCCGGAAGGCGGCCAGACAGTAGCCCAAACTCAACGGGACGGCCTATCTTGGACGGGCGTCGTGAGCGATAGCAATTGCGGAGCCAAGCACGCCAGACCGAGTGACCAAGCCGCGCAATGTGTTTCCCAATGCGTGGCAAGCGGCGCGAAGTATGTTCTGGTTTCGGGTGGCAGCGTCTTCCAAGTTGATCCTCAAAACCAGCTCGCCGCCTATGCTGGGAAATCGATCACTGTTCAAGGGTCGCTGCGAGGTGACACCATCACGGTCGCAACCGTTTCCCCTGTACAGCAGCAAAAGTAAGCGCAGCGGCCCACAAGGGGATGGAGAGCGCCACGGGCTGTCGCATCCGGCCAGGACCGCGGCCCGTGGCTAGCTCTCCGGAGCGAAGTCTCTGCGAAATAATTGGACAATGTGCATGCCCGTAATTCTGACATCCTGCTGGCCTATGCAGCCGGGACGGCAGCGCAACACGGTTCACCCAGTTCCTGGTTACGACACAAGCGGGTCTATTCCGTGACGAACTTCACTTTCAATACACTGCTTCATTACCCGCATCTACGCCCGCCCATTTAGTAGTTGCCCATCGTATCCCCCATCTCACGGAAGACCCGCTTGCAACGGGCTCGACAAAATGGCCTGGTTTGACCGGCCCGCCGCTTGGCAGCTACCCGCATTTTGGCCCCCTAGATGTGCGCATCGGCTGATGGCCATTGCTTCCCGAGCGGCTTGTTCCAGTCCAGCCCGCGCTCAATTTTGAGCGGACGTGCCGCGTGAATTCGTCAGGTTGAACCTCTGGACATCGCCAATCGAAATGAATAGACTCTTTACTGGAGATGGAAACAAATCCTGTCGGGGGTGGTTTATGGCCCAGTGCCCGGAGTGCGAAGCGGCGATTGACCTGGAGGAAGACGAAGTGGAAGAAGGACAGATCGTGGATTGCCCGGAGTGCGGAGTGGAACTGGAAGTGGTCAGCATCGATCCACTCGAACTGAATGCCATTGCAGAGGATGAAGAGGAAGATGAGGATGAAAAATGGTAGATGGTCTTCCGGCCGTAGCGTCTTCTGCATTCTGAAAACCGGGCGAATACAATTTGCAACGACTCGTTTGAGCCTCTGCGCTGCAATTGCAGTCCTCGTGTTCCTCCCTGCATCCCTTTCCGCCAAGAAAAAACCGCCGGTTCTGCGCAGCATCTCCGGAGAAGTCATGGACAGCGCCAGCAATGGCGTGGATGGCGCCACCGTGGAGCTGACCGATCTCGAAACCAACAAGACGCTCGCCAGCTACACCCTGCACGGCGGCCATTACTCCTTTGACGGACTCAATCCGCACCATGATTACCGGATCCAGGCCAAGTTCCAAGACAAGGTGTCCCACGTCCGCACCGTCAGCTCGGTCAGTCCATTCAACCAGGTTGTAATTAACCTGACTTTGGCTCCCGCCAAACAATGAATCCAATTCCAGAAAAAATGGCAAGCTGGCAAGCTCGCTGCCCAGGCCGTCGGAACTTCATTCGCTTCCTCAGACAACCAACCGCCCGCCACGGATCATTCGCCGTTTCATTCAATCTTGAATCTTAGCTGACGCCTTCCGACCCTGAATGTCACCACAGGACTGTCCCGGTAATTTTGGGGGTCGAATTCCCAGGCGGGGTCGGTAAGGCGCTCCCAGCGCGCGGGGCTGAAGTCTCCTACACTGATGGAGACGGCCCCCTCTTTGATCTTGCGGGCCGCTTCGGACTTCGATTCTGCTAGGCCGTGCAAGGCAAGAAAGTAAGGTAACTTGGCAGGGACGAAGTCCGTTAGTGATTGGACGGGAACGTCCGCAACGCCTTTTCGCTGGAACTGTAACTCGAAGTCAAGCCGCGCGCCCGCCGCCGCCTCCGTGCCGTGAAAGTCCTCCACAATCTTCGTGGCCAGCGCCTTCTTCAACTCCAGTGGATGCTGGCAACCCGCGCGCGCGGCTTCGCGCATCGCATCGATCTCCGGCGCGGTCTTATCCGTCAGCAGCAGGTAATAGCGCCACATTAATTCGTCCGAAACGGACATCACTTTGCCGAACATTTCCGCCGGCGGCTCGCTAATGCCCACGTAATTGCCCAGCGACTTGGACATTTTACGCTCGCCGTCCAGCCCGACGAGAATGGGCATGGTGAGCACCACTTGAGAAGGCTGGCCATATTCGCGCTGAATATCCCGATGCACCAGCAAGTTAAATTTTTGCTCGGTCGCGCCGATCTCGACGTCGGATTCGAGCTTCACTGCGTCGTAGGCGGTTAGCAGCGGATACAGCAGCTCATGAACGGAAATCGGAAGATTCCTATCGAGGCGGGTTCGGAAATCATCCCTCTCCAGCATCCGGGCAAGCCGATAGTGGCCGCACAGACGCACCACGTCCTGGCTCGTCATTTTCCCGAGCCACTCGCTGTTGTAGCGAACTTCGGTCCTTTCGCGGTCGAGAATCTTGTACACCTGCTGGAGGTAGGTTTTCGCGTTGGCTTCCACTTGCTCCCGCTGGAGCGGGGGGCGCGTCTCCGATTGCCCGGTCGGATCGCCGATCATCGCCGAAAAATCGCCAATTAGAAAAATTGCAGTGTGGCCCATGTCCTGAAAATGTTTCAGTTTGCGCAGAACCACCGTGTGGCCGAGGTGGATATCGGGAGCTGTTGGGTCCACGCCGAGATAAACGCGCAGCGGCTTGCCGCTGGCGACGGAGCGTTCCAGCTTGGCGCGCAGTTCTTCCACGCGGATCACTTCTTCCGCGCCCTTTGTGAGATATGCTAATTGTTCGTCAAGGGTCATCTTTAGACTCTGAGGAGGAAACCTCGCCCCACACCATCGGGCGCTGCAAAATACAGCAGACGGCTCTGTGGCGCCGGTCTCCCCACCGCCGGCTTCCTCCTGCAAATTCTGCGCTGAGGACAGCGCCGCTACCGCCGGCAATCAATCGATCCGGCCTGGAATTCTCACCCGCCTGCCGTCGATCTCAATCCGGTCTTCCAGTATCAGGCAGATGGCCTCGGTATAGATGCGGTGTTCTTCAGCAAGAATGCGCGCAGAGAGCGTCTCCACCGTGTCCGCTTCAAGCACTGGAACAGCCGCCTGAGCGACGATGGGACCCGTATCCACACCCTCATCCACAATGTGAACGGTGCAGCCGGTAAACTTCACACCGTATTCGAGCGCCTGCTTTTGCGCGTTGGCGCCCGGAAAGGCCGGAAGCAGAGCAGGATGAATATTCAGAATGCGGCCTGGAAACTCGCCGGTCAGGGTTGGGCCGACCACCCGCATGAAACCCGCGAGGCAGACAAGGTCCACCTGGCTCGCCTTCAACGCTGAGGCCACTTCGCGGTCAAAAGCGTCGCGATCTTTGCCTCGCGAAGGAATCGTCATCGCTTTCAGGCCCATTTCCCGCGCCCGGGCAAGCCCCGGAGCGTCCTCGCGGTTGCTGATGACGATGGCGATGCGCGCCGGAATCCTGCCGGCCTGGACGTTCGCGGCAATGGCCTCGAAATTGGAGCCCCGGCCGGAAATCAGAATGCCAATATTTTTCATATCCGGCCATGCCCACCGGCCGCGGCCCGCGCGTAGCGAACTCTTCCCCCTCCGCGCGTGATTCGGCCTATTGCGTAGTATTTCTCCCGGCGCTTCCGTAACCCCGCCACCACGCCATCCGCATCTCTTTCCGCCACCACCAGCAGCATTCCCACGCCCATGTTAAAGGTGCGGAGCATCTCTTCCTCCGTCACTTTTCCGAGGCGGGCGATCAACTCAAACACCGGCAACACCGGCCAACTGCCCAAGCGAATCTCCGCGCCGCAGCCCTTCGGCAAAATGCGAGGTAAGTTATCCGTAATGCCGCCGCCGGTGATGTGAGCCAGACCCTTCAACCATCCGGGCGCCATCAGCGGCTTCAACACGCTGCGATAGGACCGGTGCGGCGCCAGCAACTCTTCGCCCAGCGTCCGGCCCAACTCCGCGACTCGTGAGCGGAGCTTCATCTTCGCCTTCTCGATGAGCACGCGCCTTGCCAGCGAATATCCGTTCGTGTGCAGGCCCAGCGACGGCAATCCGAAAATCACGTCTCCGGGACCAATACCACGGCCATCGATGATGCGGCTCCGCTCGACACAACCGATGATGCAGCCGGCAAGATCATATTCGTTGGCGGGATAAAATCCCGGCATTTCCGCCGTCTCGCCGCCGATCAGCGCGCATCCTGCTTGCTTGCACGCCCCAGCCAGTCCGGTCACAATTTCCCGCACCACTCCCGGCCGCAGTTTGCCGCTCGCCACGTAATCCAAAAAAAACAAGGGCTCGGCGCCGTGCACCGCAATGTCATTCACGCAATGGTTCACCAAATCGCGCCCCACGCCGGCGTGCCCGCCCAACTCAAAAGCAATTTTCAGCTTGGTGCCCACGCCATCCATGCTGGACACCAGCACGCTATCCGGCGCAAGGCCTTCGAGCCCATAAAAGCCGCCAAACGCGCCCACATCTTTCAAGACCCGGCGGTTAAACGTCTTGCGGACAATCTTCTTGATTTCAGATTTAGCGCGGGTGGCGGCGTCAATATCGACACCCGCATCGCGGTATCGCATACCTGCCTTTGAAACTCAAAATGTGCGGAAGGAGCAGCAATGACGGCGCGAAGGTAGGGGCAGGCACACGCTTGGATTATTCACGAAGTTATATTCGAACACTGGAAAGGCATGAATAATCCGGCAACAGGGGTCGCCCCTACAACCATGCTAAAAAACCATTCCCTCACGAGACCAGCGCGTCTTGGAGAAAAAGTTCCAGAGGATCGAACCATCAAATCTTAGCCGGCCCGCGATGTTGTCATCGATCCAGTCGCGGGTCGGCGCGTCGTAAGACCAATAAACAAACAGCGGCTCGCCCACAATGTTTTCGAGCGGCACGAAACCCCAGAAGCGGCTGTCCAGCGAGTTATCCCGGTTATCCCCCATCGCGAAGACGTAACCCTCCGGCACGTGCAAGCCATCCGGTTGGATGTAGGCCGGCATTTCGCGCGCCCAGTTCGGGTCCAACCCCCAGGCGGCGGGAAGGCGGTCAATTTCGTCGATGGGAGGCGGAAAGTTATCACGCAGCGGGAAGATGGAAGCGTAAACGAAACGGGCGTAGGGTTCGTTCAGCGGCTTGCCGTTCAGGTAAACCTTCTTGTTGACAATCTTGATCACGTCACCGCCCACGGCGATGGCGCGCTTCACAAACATCACCGACGGATTGCGCGGATAGCGGAACGCAATGATATCTCCCCGGTGAATTTTGCGGAGCTCGGGAAACCGCCAGATGGTATAAGGAATGCGCGGCCCGTAAAGTAATTTATTCAGAAAAACGTGATCACCGATCAGAATGGTGTTCTCCATCGAACCGGTGGGGATCACCGTGGCCTCCGCCACAAACGTGCGAATGCAGAGGACACCCACAATCACAATGAGCAGCGAGCGTAACGTGTCCCAAGCGCCATCGTGCCCATGATTGCCATTTTGCCGGGGCGGTTCTGCCGGCCCGCCGGACGGATGATCCGGCGGCTGGGATTGAATTTCCTGCGGGATTTCGACGGGTTCCATTTCCCTCACTTTCGGTCTACTCTCGATGCCGCAGCGCCAGCAGCGGTTCCTGAACGTGCGTGGGATAATTGCCGGTGTAGCAGGCCAGGCAATAGCGGCCCTGCCCATCGTCCACCGCCTGGCGCAAACCCTTCAAGGAAAGATAGCCCAGCGAGTCCGCGCCAATGTACTGCCGGATCTCCTCCAGGCTGTGAGCGGAGGCGATCAACTCATGTTTGTCCGGCGTATCGATCCCGTAAAAACAGGGGGATATCGTCGGCGGACAACTGATGCGCAGATGCACCTCCCGCGCTCCCGCCTCCCGTACGATGCGCACGATCTTCTTGCTGGTTGTCCCGCGGATGA
This sequence comes from uncultured Acidobacteriota bacterium, assembly GCA_937900045.1. Lineage (GTDB taxonomy): Bacteria > Acidobacteriota > Terriglobia > UBA7540 > UBA7540 > CALCEB01. The sequence continues at coordinate 15,657 of CALCEB010000040.1, read as the reverse complement.
TCGAGTCATCCACCAGCACCACGCGGCGGCCCTCAATCAGCCCGCGCACCGGATTCAGCTTCATCTTCACGCCCAAGTCGCGGTTCGCCTGGCTCGGCTGGATAAACGTCCGTCCCACATAGTGATTCCTCATCAGGGCGATTCGCAATGGGATGCCGGACTCCTCTGCGAAGCCGAAGGCGGCGGGAACTCCGGAGTCCGGCACTGGCGCCACCAGGTCGGCCTCCACCGGATGCTCGCGTGCCAGCAGCCGCCCCAGCATTTCACGGCTGGCATGCACCGGGCGGCCAAACACCCGGCTATCCGGCCGGGAAAAGTAAACCTGCTCGAAAATGCACTGGGCGGGCTGCGCGGGCGGAGCGAATCGCAGTGACGTGAGGCCACGATCATCCAGAATCACCATCTCCCCCGGCTCGACGTCGCGGACGTAGGCCGCATTGATCAGGTCAAAAGCGCAAGTCTCGGAAGCCAGCACCCACGCGCCGTCCAGCGTACCCAGCGCCAACGGCCGGAATCCGCGCGGGTCGCGGATGCCGTAAATCGTGTCTTTCACCAGCGCCACCAGCGAGTACGCGCCTTCCACTTTGTCGAGCGCCTCCGCCAGCGACTCCGGAATGCCGCTGTGTTTGGAGCGCGCAAAGTAGTGGAGCACCACTTCCGTATCGCTGGTCGTCTGGAAAATATCTCCCCGGCTTTCAAGATCGCGCCGGATGGTGGAAGCGTTCACCAAATTGCCATTGTGGGCAATTGCCACCTGCCCCTTCTGGCAACTCACCATCAGCGGCTGAGCGTTGCGCAGGTCCGTTCCACCCGCCGTGGAGTAGCGCGTGTGGCCAATGGCAATCGAGCCGGGCAATCCTTGCAGCGCCTCGTGGGTGAATACGTCATTCACCAGCCCCATGCCACGATGGCACACCATCGATTCGCCATTGTAAACGGCGATTCCCGCGCTTTCCTGGCCGCGATGCTGCATCGCAAACAGCCCAAGGTGCGCCAGCTTGGCCGCTTCCGGATGGCCGTGAATGGCGAACACGCCACATTCGTCGTGGAACTTGTCGTCAGCGAGGTCGCAGGTTGGAAAAAGATCGATGCCAGGACGTAACAATCGAACTCCAAACGGCGGGCGCCGGGGCTTCGGCCTCAGGCGCCTCTATTAAGTTTGCATCCAAGCTGCGGCCAGCGCAATAGGTTTCTGGTTATAGGGGCGACCCTTGTGGTCGCCCACGCGCCCGTAGGGGCGATGTCATTCCCGCGCAGGCGGGAATCCAAGGTGACTGGCCGGCTGGCGCAGACCCGAATGCGGCCCACTAACCCACGCAGCATCTCTGTCACCGTGTCTTATCCATGGCCTGTCCTAGCTTCTTAACCAATAGGTCAACTTCAGCCCCCGACCGCCGAACGCGAGCCGGTCGGCTAGAACCGGATGTTCGGCTCGACACCCTCTCGGCGACTTCCGCCAAAGAATGTAGCGCCCTATTGACCGCGGCTGAGTTTGGAAAGACGGCCGCAACGTCAGGGTCGAGCACGACGACGTTGGAGCTTGCCCGAACCCGCTCGTAGTATTTACCGCGCTCAAGCTGCTTGAAGTCCGAGCGCTTGTACTCAGCGCGAAGCTCGTCGGATATGGACTTAACCTTCTTCATAAATGCGCCTTTCAGTCTGAGTTGCGATGCGAGCGCTGATGATGCGGATCGCCTCGCCACGCTGCGTGTGGGATACAACGAGAAGCCGGCCAGCCGACGACACGCCAAAGGTGACCAGCCTTTCCTCGGCTTCCGAATGGTCAGGGTCGGCGCCGGTCACGGCCGGCGGGTCATAGAAAACACTCGAAGCATCTTCAAGCGAAACGTGGTGCTTGCGGAGATTCTTCGCGGCCTTGGCAGAGTCCCACTCAAAATGCATGCCCTTTTACGTAATCCTCAAAAAATTCAGCGCCGATTCCACGGCCAGCTTGGGGCTGTTGGTGAAGGCGCTCACTTCATAGGGGCAGCCGATCTTGCAGCCTTTGCAGAAGTCCCACAGCGTCTCTTCCTGGGCAATGATCTTGCGGGCAATCTCCGAGGCGAATATTTCCTTGAGCGGGTCCTGCGATTGGTGAAGGGTCATAAAGGCGCAGGGCAGGTGGATCGCCCCGTCCGGCTTCATGGACACGAGCTTGGAGGGATGGCGGCACGGGAACTTCGGCCCAAAGCCGCCCTTGCGGTAGAAATCGTAATAGTGAGCGTAAAAGCGGACGTTTTTCGGATAGCTCTTGCGCAGCGCGTGCAGCGCATTTTCCACTTTGTCGATCTGTTCGCCGTGCAGCTCCGCGTCCGGCAGCAATTCACCGGCGCGCATCACGTTGTGGACGGCCTCCGGATGCAAAACGAGATCCCGCTGTTTGCAGAACTCGGCAATCGCCGGCAGATCTTCCAGGTTCTCCATGTTCACGGCGGCGTTGATCTGGGTGGTGAAAGGCTTGCGCTTGGTGAGCACGTAATCCAGGTTGCCGATGATCTTGGGCAGTCCGTCAATGCCGCGCCGCTTGGCAAAGCGCTTGGGGTCCATCGAATCGATCGACACCTCCAGCATGTCGAGCCGCGCCACGCCGTCCGCGTACTTGCGAATCAGCAGACCGTTGGTGGGCATGGACGTCCACAGGCCCTTGTCCGCGGCGTAGGCAATGTAATCCACCGTACTCGGGTTCAGCAACGGCTCGCCGCCCGAAAAGCTGAGCGCGAAAATGCCCATGTCGCAGAATTCATCGATGCGCTGGAAGATGCGGTCGCGGATGGCGCGCGTCTTCAGGTCGTTGAATTTGTCCTCTTCGCCGAAGATGCAATATTCGCAGAACATATTGCACATCAACGTGGTCTCAAACATCACCATGTAGGGACGCTTGAACCCCGACGCCACCAGTTTCAATACTGACTTTGCAATATAAGAGTATTTCATTCGATGGTATTTACCTAGAACCCCGCCATCTTCAGGATAGCCTGAATAGACCAAATTGTCAGCATCAGGTTGGGTGTGTCTCAGTTTGTTTGCTGTAGCGGCGCTCTATGAGCGCCGAACTTGGGTCCTCAACGGTTTCCGGCGCTCATAGAGCGCCGCTACAGCAGACTGCGACACTACCTCGGATTGTGATGCCTTCCCCGCCCTGCTCCTACTTGCCTGTTGCAAGGGCCGTCTTGGAGTCTGGAGACGACATTGAGCACTATCCAGGCGACCAGCCCTATCCAAGCCGTCTCAGATTGGGTTAGAGAGACCTCCGGCCCTTGCACAATGACACGAAGGAAAGCCATGCCGCCATCCTCCCCAATCTGCAATAGGAGCCGTCGCGGTGGCAGATCCCCTGGTCAGCGGGACGCTGGCGCTACGGAGGAGCGCCTAATGAACGGCCTCGGGGACAGCGGGAGCGTGGTCAGCCACGGGACGCGACGCTTGCTGCATGCGGTAGAGGTGGTTCAAAGGCAAGCGGCCGGGTCCGGTAGGAAAAGCCTTGCGGATGGCTTCCGTGACGTAAGCCTTGGCCAGGACGATGGCGTCATTCAGGTGGCGGCCCAGGGCCAGGTTGGCAGCGATGGCGGAGGAAAAGGTGCAACCGGTGCCGTGCGTATTTTCCGGCTTCACGCGGTCAGCGGAAAACACCTGCATCTCGGCGCCGTTAAAGAAAACGTCCACGGCCTTTTCATGATGGCCCCCGGTCACCACCACGCTCTGCGCGCCCATCTCCTTCAGCTTGCGCGCCGCAGCCTTCATCTCCTCCACGGTTTCCACCTTCAGTCCTGTGAGCGCCGAGGCTTCGGCCTGGTTCGGCGTGATGAGGGTGGCCCGCTTCAACAGGCGCTCGCGCAAGATTTCAGCGCCCGGGGAGTCCACCAGGTCTCTCCCACTCGTCGAGCGCAGGATGGGATCGAGCACCACGGGCAGCGCCGGATGCGCGCCGAGAAATTCACTCACCGCCGTGGCCACCGTGGCGTCGCCGAGCATCCCGATTTTAATAACGGAAACGCGCCCATCCGCCAGCAGGTTTTCAGCGCATTCGCGGACTTTCGACGCTTCGATGGGATAAACCTGCGCCACACCCTGAGTATTTTGAATGGTCAGAGCCGTGATGGCGGCAACTCCGTAACAATTGTGGGCGGCGAATGTCTTGATATCCGCAAGAATGCCCGCGCCTCCCGAAGGGTCAAAGCCTGCGATCGTCAGGATGACCGGCGAGCCGGCGGACGGGCTATGGTTCGTCAATTCGCGGTAACTCCTTCGGTATGGCTCCGGCGTTTGGCAAGAGATCATCGAACGTTTCTTTAGCGATTATAAAATCGCTTGCCCGGATGTCAATACGGTTTTCACAATTCCTCTGTTAAATCTTTGTGACAGCCGGCGGGACTTCAACGAATTGCTAAAGAGCCTGGAATGCGGCAGAGGCACAACTTGGGCATCGGCATTCAAGTAAAAGTTTTCAGTCATGAAAGCCGCGTGCGCGGCGGCGTGAGGGCTTAAGGCTGCCCCTACCCTTGTCACTCATCACTTGCCACTGTCTTTGTCTTCAAACGGCTCCAGGTGGGCCGTGAAGTGACGCAGAAAGGGAGCTTCGTGAGTCAATCGCATACCCCGGATTTGGTCGCGATAGTTCCAGACTTCAAGCCCGGCTTCGATCACGTAATCAATATGGCTCTGGGTATAAACGCGGCGCGGAATGGCCAGGCGCACCAGGTCCATCTTGGCCGCGCCCGCAAACATCAGGCTGCCAATTTCCACGGACCGGATCCCGCCTTCCAGGTAAAGTTCATTGGCCAGCGCCACGCCCGGGAACTGGGCAGGGGGAACATGCGACAGGAAAGTGCGGGCATCAAGGTAGATCGCGTGGCCGCCCGGCGGTTGGACGATGGGAACTCCACCCTCGCTCAGGTGCTTGCCCAGGTAGCCGGTGGAAACGATGCGGTAGTGGAGGTAATCTTCATCCAGCGCTTCCTCCAATCCCACGGCAATCGCTTCCAGATCGCGGCCGGCGAGCCCTCCGTAAGTCGGGTAGCCTTCGGTCAGGATCAGAATGTCCTTCTCCTGCTGGGCGAGAAGGTCATCGTCGGTGCAAAGGAACCCGCCAATGTTGGCCATGCCGTCTTTTTTGGCGGACATGGTGCAACCGTCGCCCAGAGCGAACATCTCCTGCGCAATCTGCTTGGGTGTTTTCGACTCGTACCCTTTTTCCCGCAGCTTGATGAAGTAGGAGTTTTCCGCAAAGCGGCAGGCGTCAAAATAAAGAGGAATCCCATGACGGCGGCAAACGGCGCTGACGGCCCGGGCGTTTGCCATGGAAACGGGCTGGCCTCCGCCGGAGTTATTGGTCACGGTGAGCATCACCAGGGGAACCCGCTCGCGGCCGACGCGCCCGATGAGTTCCTCCAGCCGGCGCGCGTCCATGTTTCCTTTGAAAGGGTGTTGAAGCGAAGGCTCCAGGCCCTCCGCAATGGGCAGGTCTACCGCTTCAGCCCCGGTAGCTTCAATATTGGCGCGAGTCGTATCAAAATGGGTGTTGTTCGGCACGAAGTCACCCTGCTTGCACATGACGGAGAAAAGAATCCGCTCGGCGGCGCGGCCTTGATGGGTGGGGATCACATGCCGGTAGCCAAAAATGCCTTGAACAGCGTCGCGGAATCGAGTAAAGCTGCGGCTGCCGGCGTAGCTCTCATCCCCTTCCATCACCGCGCCCCACTGGTAGATGCTCATGGCGCCGGTGCCGGAATCGGTCAACAGGTCAATCAGCACGTCGCTGGCATCGAGCAGAAAAAGGTTGTAATGGGCGGCGCGCAACAGCTTTTCCCGCTGCTCGGGGTTGGTCCAATGGATCGGTTCGACGCTTTTGATACGGAAGGGCTCGATAATGGTGTGTAAGGGCATGAGTCAACCTCGTGAAGAATTGACAGTAGAGGTTTCTGCCCGCTTCCGTCAATTCCATTTTGGGGTGTTGGTGGCGGGCGCGATCCGCTTCCTTGTTCCTCCCTCTCCCCGCTTGTGGGGAGAGGGTTGGGGTGAGGGGACCGGCGGCCACAAGACCCGCCCCCACTTGAACGGCGGGAAACGGCGGGCATATAATCTCGGTGCAGGGGCAAGCGGGGAATAGCGGGAAACCCTCAGACCACACGATGAAAAGCACAACGATCTTTCTAGCAATTGTATTGCTACCGGTGGCATTGCTTTCCTCTCCGCAGAAGCCTGTGAAGCCGCTGACCCAGGCCCAGATTACTGGACTAGTCCAAGGCGGCGTTCCCAGCGCCCGCCTTGCCCGGCTGGTGGAGAAGCGCGGAATCAATTTCCTCCCTACCGAGAACTACCTCAAGAACCTCCGTAAGGCCGGCGCGGGAGACGTTCTCTTGAACGCCTTGCGCGCCGCGCGGCCACCTCAACCGCCGCCTTTGGCCCCAGCCGCGATCGCTGCGAAGGACCTGGCCTTGGCCGCGCAGCTTGCGGCCAAAAAACGATGGGCCGCGGCGGAGAACCTCTGCCGCCAAGCCTTGAAGGCGGAGCCTCGCAATGCTTCGGCGCTATTTGCCTTGGCTCAGACGTTGAACGAAGAAGGGAAACCGGAAGCGGCCATCGCAACGTATCGCCAGGAATTGCAAATCCAACCCGCGAACGCTGAGGCTCATGCCGCTCTGGCCGGTCTTCTGGAATGGAAGAACGATCTCAACGGCTCTCTTTCGGAGTATCAGGAAGCCGTGCGGCTGAATCCCCAGGATGCCGGCGGTTACTTCCACCTCAGCCAACTGTGGGAATCGAAGGGGGATCTGAAGGGTATGATCGCGGCGGACCGTGCGCTGGTCAAGCTCCAGCCAGGGGATGCTGACGCTCACCAGCGCCTGGGACTTGCGCTTTACCTGAGTGGCGATCTGGGCGGGGCAGAGGCCGAGTTCCACAATTCGCTTGAGATCAAACCTAACAATCCGGAATCGCTCGATGATTTGGGCGACGCGCTGGCCCAGGGCGGGAATCGGGAAGCGGCTCTGAAAGCCTATTATCAGGCTTCCCGGCTGGCCCCGGACCAGTCGACACTACAGCCGGAGTATCAGACGCTCCTCGATGCCCTGAAAACGCCCGGGAACTCAAAGGTGGGTGCGAAGTGATAAAGATTTGCCTTCGCTTTACGATAGGATTGAGCAGGGGGCAGGTTTAGAAATGAAGTCTTTTCTCTATCAAGCAACGTGCTGGCTGCTCCTGGGCGCGAGCGCCGCCTTCCCGCAAGCGCGCCTCGACCAGCAGCTTGCCCAGGGGAATACGGATGCCTCACAGGGCCATTGGGATCAGGCTATCGCTGAATATGAGGCCGTCCTCAAGGCAAGGCCGCGCCTGGCGGCGGTGCACTATGATCTGGCGAACGCCTGGGCGGCGAAAGGGGACATTGCCAAGGCGATCGATGAATATCACCAGGCCCTGAAGCTGAGGCCCAAGGACGCCGATGCTTATAACAACCTGGCGTTGGCATTATCGCGGCAGGATCACCTCGACGAGGCTATTCAAAATTACCGGGAGGCGGTTCGCCTGAACCCGTCGTCAGCCCTCTTTCACTACAACTTGGCAAATGCCTTCTCCGCGCGCCAAGACTGGACAAATGCCATCCCGGAATATCGCCAGGCGTTGAATCTGAAACCCAATGACGCAGCGGAACATAATAATCTGGGCTTGGCCCTTCAAGCCCAGGGAGACGAACCGGGCGCGGTGAGCGAATTTGAAGAGGCGCTGCGCTTGCAACCCGCCAACGCTCTGTTCCATTACAACCTTGGGAATGCCTTTGCGGCGCGGCTCGACTGGCCTTCCGCCATCACCGAGTTTCGACTGGCGATTTTGCTCAATCCCCAGGACTCGACTTCCTACGCCAACCTTGGATATGCGTTCGCCCAGTTAGGCAGCTTGAACCGCGCCATCTTCGAATACCGCCGCGCCGTGCTCCTGAACCCGCGCGATGCGCGCGCCCAATTCAACCTGGGAAGCGCCCTGGAGAGGCAGGGCAACCTGCAAGGAGCAAGGGAGCAATACCGGATCGCCGCGTCCCTGGCCACGACGAATACCGAATACCGGTTGGCGGAGGAACGGTTGGATGGACCGGTCAAGAACTGAGTGTTGGCGGCGAGGACTTGCGAAGATAAAGCCGGTGGGCGCAGGATTGGGTCGTGAAGGATTAGTGATGATGATCGCCACTATCTCAAGGCGCGCTGGGACTCGACGGCCCGCTGCCTCCGCCGGATGCTGCAAGCGCGGCGCCCGCCGCGCCCGCCGCGCCCACCACCAGCAAGATGATGCCGGACGAACTGTGGTGGGGCGCAACCGGGGACGTGGACGGCCCCGCCGCCCGGCTGGGCACGGACTTTCCGCTTTCCTGCGGAGTTCCTGCGGGGCTTGAAGCCGGAGGTGGCGGGACCACAGAAACAGGTTGGGCCGGGCCGGCCGGCAAACTGGGTGAGGGCTTTCCAAGCTCCTGTTGCCCGGCTACAGGCAGGGATGTGGAAAGCGCCTGGGCAATCAAGGCTTCTCCGCCCGGTGAGACAAGACGCGCGCTTTCAGACTGGAGCCCCGTAACGCGAACCGTTCCGTTCTTGGATTGAACAACCGTTCCCTGCCCGGGCTTGAAGGAGGCGACATAAGTCACCGGCGCTTGACCCAAAGGCTCGATCCTGCAATTTGCGGTGACGGTAACGAACGGTGTTGCGCCCAGCATCTCGACCGTGATGGTTCCGGCTGCGAGGTTTGCGGCCAATTTCCCCGGCTCACCGTTGAAGGTGACTCGAGTGCTGGCTCCAATGACGGTTTCACCTACACTTCCGAATCGCAAGAGCGCGCTTCCGGTTCCGGTAGTTTCCAGGGCGTCGCCGGCAACGACGCTCCCTTCGTTCGGTACGGGAGATCCACCGAGGGATGCTCCTTGTGAGCGCACGATTTGGCCGAGAATAGCTAGGCCGGAAGCCGCTGCAGAAGGAAGCCGGCAGATTGCAAAGAAGATCAGGAACCAACCGGGTGCTTTTGTCTGGAACTGGTTTCTCATTTTTCCTCCTGCTTGCGGCCGGATGTGAGATTTCGCGCGGGCACCGGCGATTCACACTTGGCTCCTTGCTGGAAGCCGCTCAGCAAGGTATGAAGAATTATTCTCAGTATTCAGGACAAGCTTCGGCTCACCCGTGAGCAACGACTCGCGAATTTTCAGCGTCGCCAGCGTCGTTGCCGCAAGCGAAGCAAAGTGGATGGGACTGGGACCGCCCTGCCGAATGGCTTGAATGAAGGCTCGCATTTCTGCTTCGTGCCCTTTGTCCTGGCGTATCAGCCGCAGGGTGCGGGCACGATGCGAATTGAGGAAGACACACTTTCTGAAATCGTCCACCACAACGGTCCGCCCGGCGCCATGCGCTTCAATTCTTTCCTTGGGGAGCGTCGAAGCGCCGGCGGAAAGATAACTCACGTGCGCCGAGGAACCATCATTCATTTCGATCCGCGCCTCGAAGTTGTCTTCGACGCTTCCGGTGGATTGAGGCATGGGCCAAGCTTGGACTCGCACCGGAAGCGCCTGCGTCAGAAATTGGATGAAGTCCACGAAGTGGCAAAACTCGCCAAGGATGCGCCCGTGGCCTTGTGCGGAATCCACGGCCCAATGCTCGGGCGGCAAGGCTGGGGCGTTGACCCGGTAAAGGATGGAAAGCGGCCCGCGCTGCCCTTCCAGGAAGCGAGCCGATTCACGAGCCGCCCGGGAGAACCGGCGGTTGAGGCCCACCCCCAGAATTTGCAAGGAGCCTTCGTAGACCGGTCGAATCAGGGCAATCTCTTCTTCGCTCACGCACAGGGGCTTCTCAACAAACACATGTTTGCCATGCTCCAGCCCCGCCGCGACCATTGCGGCGTGAAGATGGTGGCGGGTGGCGATGAAAACGATATCAATCCCGGGATCGGAAAGGACTTGTTCAGCTTCGGTAGCGCAATATTCAAAACCGAAGCGACGGGCAACGGCTTTCGCCGAAATTCCGCTGGCATTCGCAACTCCCACCAGCTTGATTCCTTCAATGCGTCGAAGCGCCGGCAGCAGAATCGACCGACTGAAATTTCCTGCTCCGATCCATCCGATTCGAAGCGGGCGTTCACCCAATGGAAGGTTCGATTTCCTCCGCCCCGAAGCCCGCACCGCAACCCTCTTTTCAAAAGGCGCCACGTGAGGATAATTCAAAACGATCCCCATGTGCCTTTCCACCGCCCGCCCAGCGATGAGGTCATAAGCGCTCCCGGCGCTTTCGACCGGAAAGCGATGAGTGATTATCGGCAGGACTCGAACCTTTCCCGCCGCAATCAGGGCGAGATAAGCTTCCATATTTCTCTTCTCGGTCCAGCGCACGTAGCCCAGCGGGTAATCCCGGCCTTGCTCTTCATACCCCGCGTCGTACCGGCCGGGCCCGTAGGAGCGGGAGTAGCGGATTTGCAGTTCCTTCTTGTAGTAAAGCTCGCGCGGCACATCCACGCGCACATCCCCCACCACCACCACGATGCCCTTATCTCGCGCCAGTTCGCCGGCCAGCTCCACCGGCTGCCGGGAGGGCGTCGCCGCAGTTAGGATCACCGCATCGCAACCAGGACCGTTGCCCAATGGTTCGCTGCCTCGAACCGCCTGGCTGGAATACACCTCGTCAAAGGCCAACTCCCGGGCGAGCTGCGCGCGCTCAAGATCGGGATCAATCCCGATCACCAGGCATCCGGCAGCTTTCAGAATCTGGCCGGTCAGAAGTCCGGCCAATCCCAAACCGATGACGGCTACCCGCTCCCCCACGCGGACGCCCGCGATGCGCACGCCTTGCAAGGCGATAGCCCCCAGCGCCACGGACGCGGCCTCTTCAAAACTCACTTCGCCGGGAATCTTCACGCACAAGTTTTGCGGAACCCAGTTGATTGCGGCGTGGGCGGCAAACCCGGCGCCCGCGCAGGCTACGCGGTCACCCGCAGCAAAGCCTTGGGTTCCGGCCCCGATCTCCATCACCATGCCTGCGGAGCTGTAGCCCAGTGGCGAAGGGATATCCATTCGCGAACGGATGGTAGCAGCTACTTGAGAAATGCCCTGGGACCGGACGCGGCGCATCACCATGCGAATAAGTTCCGGACGCTCGAGGGCTTGGCAGATCAATCCTGTGCCGCCGCGTTTGACGATTTCCCGCTCGGTGCCGTTTGAAATGAATGAAGCCACGGTAGACACCAGCACGCCATTGGGGCGGCAATAAGGCGCGGGAACGTCTTCGACCTGGATTTCATGGGACCGCAAACTGTGAACCACTTGCTTCATAAAACTTTGACCCTTCCTCGAAGGACGTTAGCCGCCAAGGGCGATCCTCGTGGTCGTCCGCGCAGAGGCAGCATACCTGCTCCGGCAACTTCACACCGTTTCTTTCAAAGCAATCGGCAAGGAATGAATTTCCTCCGGCACATTCCGTTCCTGGCCGTCATTCTCCACAAGCTCACGAAGCTGATCCAGGTAAGCCAAAGCTTGGTCACGGCGCGAGTGGCGCGTCAGAACCGCGTTCTGTCCGTTTCTCCCAAGTTGACGGGCTGTTTCTGGATGTTCTGCCAGATGAAGAACGGCGGCGGCCAATTCGCCGGGGTCCTCGGGCCGCACGCAGATTCCCGCCCTGGCTTCTTTCAGGATTTCCGCAGCTTCACCCTCAACGCCCAGAATCACGGGCTTCGCCGCCGCCATCGCCTCAAACATCTTGCAGGGAATTGCGGTATGAAACACAACGCTCGCTCGCAGCGGCGCCAGGCACGCATCGGCGGCCGCAAGGTAATCCGGGATGGATTCCCTTGGGACGCGACTGAGAATGCGCGTGTTTTGAAGACCCATTTGCCGGACCTGATGAAGGAGCCTTTCCCGGCCGGCCCCGTCGCCGATCAACAGGAAACTGATTTCCGGCTTCTCGCGGAGGAGACGCGCCGCTTCAAGCACCGTCTCCAGGTGGTGGGCCATTCCAAGCGTCCCGGCATAAAGAGCCACGAAATGCCGGTCAAGCCCGAGACGCCGTCGGAGCTCGCAAGCCCTTTCGCAGCTTCCCGCCAGACTCCTCTCCAGGAAATCCGCCGAAACGCCGTTACGGATAACGGTGATTTTCGAACCATCCACCCCGTCATTCACCAGCTTCCGGCGCTTGTATTCTCCATCCACCACGATGCGGTCCGCCTTGCTGTAAAGAAAATTCGCCAGCCACCCCACCGCCCGGTAGAGCGCGGAATCCTTCGCTGCTTGCCCCACGCCTTCCAGGGACTCCGGCCACAAATCGCGAACTTCAAACACCAGTGGCAGCCCGGCATTGCGAGCCACCACGTATCCAGCGGCCCCCGCCAGGATGGGCGGCGACGTCGCAATCACCACTCCATTCTTCGGAGCGATGCGGACTCCCGCAATGGCGGAGGACAAGCCGAAGGACAGAAAATTAGCAGACCGCTTCCAGGTGCCCCGGTTTGCGGAGGGATAAAGCCAGGTCCGGAAGATCTCAACCCCATCTTGCTGCTCCCGGCAGAAGCCGGATTTCCACCGGCTTCGATATTCAGGGTGAATTCTGCCGTCGGGATGGTTGGGAAATCCCGTCAGGACGCGAACCTCATGGCCCGCTCGCGACCATTCCCGCGCCAGTTCACTAATGCGCGCTGGCGCACAGCATTCCGGCGGATAATATTGCGAGATATAGAGAATCTTCATGACCCCTCCGCGCTTCGCCTCCTTCCTCAGTTCAAGAGTTCACCGAAGCGAAAGCTTGACGTCACCGATCGAGCAGCAGCCCCTTTCAGCCGCAAGGTGGAATTCCGGGATTCGCGCCTCCCCTGGAGCCAGCGCAAAAGCCAGCATCGCCGGCAATCGGCCTTGCCAAGTCCAGCTCGCAACCTTGTTCTTCAATCGCCTCCCAAACTCTGGCGAGTACCAACTTTCCTCCAGGCTGAACGCCGCCGCGGTTGGCCCCAGCAGCCGGTACCGGCACCCGGCAAAATCCATCTGCGCCTGCGCGTGGATGCAGTCCGGCACGGCCTGCTTTGCAAATTCGTCCCTTACCGGCTCAACTTGGATTTGCGGGTGAAAGTGGATGAATGATTCCACGCGATGTTCGCCGCTTCCTTCCAGCAAGTCCACGAACCACCAGATGCCTTCCGCATCCCTCGCCGCCGCGCGCGAATGAGTGACCGCGAGGCGCTTACCGCAGGAATATCGCCCCTGGACGAAGCAGAGGCCGCCGCACGTTGCGCCGGTCAATCGGCCCACGCGGGGCCGCCGGCCCACCCGGAAACTCGACCAGACCTCCGCCTGATCTTCACCGTCGATGCGCAGTGTGTTATGGGCTGCGGTGGAGCGCTCGTGCATGCGGATTGAATTGGCCTCGTAGGTGCTCGTGCCGCCATCCACCACCACCCGAGTTCCATGCAACGAAAGCTCGAAGCTCAGCAAGTCGCAGTGCCCATGTCCGGGCTGATAAGACGGACCCAGCGGCCCGCAATCGAACACCAGAAAACTCCGGCTTGGCTCATGGCGAAGGGTGGCGTACCCGGAGGCGTTCAGAACCCGCACTTCCGCATGTCCGGATGCGGCGCGATGGTGATGGATGCGGCGGGCGAAGTTGTGAATATCGGGGCGTAGCATCTTCACGGCCCGGGCCCGTTGCAGCAATTCCTGCGGCGGGCTCATCCCAAAGGCCGAGTCGTTCAGGAGTGGGATATCGCCATCGGGGTGCAGCACGCTTTCCAGCCAATCGCTCATCTTCAAGATGCTCTCGCGGAGAATGGCCGCGACTTCGGCCACGTCTTCACGCCGGGCGCTGACAGGGCCTGGCTGCCAATCGGTGAGGACAGGCTCAAGATCGAGCAAGTCCTCCAAAACTTGGCCGTGATACATCGGCGACCGCTGGGAGTGGCCGCCATCTTCCAGAATCTGCTCTTGAATCTCACGCCTCAGAAGTTTCAGGCCCTGATTCAGCCAGCGATCGCTTCCGGCTGTCTCCAACATCGTTCCCGCAAAGATCAGCGCCTTGATGTTTTTCAGCAGGTGGTTTGTGAGCACATCCTTTTCGAGGTTGGCTTCAAGGACGTCTGCTTGCGCGGCCAGGCTGCCCATCATTTTCTGCGCCTCAGCAGCGTGCCCCAGTTCTTGCATCCGCCTGGAGTGCCGCACCAGGAACTTCAGCCAATTGACGATGCGCAGAGAGAGAGGATAAGGCTCCCAACCCGGCCGCTTGCCGGGCGGATTGCGGTCAATCCAATTCAGGACGATTGCCAGCGCGGAGATCAGGACCGGCTCGTCCACGGACGGAGTCAAGTCCAGATTGATGTAATCAAAATAGTGCAAGTGGTAATCCCACAGGCGGCCGAATCCGCTGCCGGACCAGGGAATCACTTTGGCGGCGTCAAAGTGCCGGTTCAAGAATTGGAGCTGGCGATGCCGAATCATGCGCCGGGCTAATTCCGGCTGCCATTCCGGGAAGACCTGAAATCTCGATGGCTGGCGCAACAGCACTCTGGTGTCTTGCAAATTGCGTGCATCGGGCTGGACCAAGCCTGGCGCCAGGGCTTTTCCCGCGGGTTTCATCACCCGGCGGTTAAGCCAGTATCCCGCTTGAACCGGGCGCGCGTGTCGCGCCGTCCGCCAGTAACGCCCCAATTCGCTCGTCTTCACGATCTACCTGCCTTTTCCGCACCGCGAAGCATAGGATCGTCTCTCACAAGTCCAGTGACGTGTCCGAAAATACTGCCCTCGCCCCCTTGGGGGGAGAGGGTGGCGCGCCAGCGCCGGGTGAGGGGGCTTATGAAATGCCGTACTCAGGAAAAGAAGCCACACGGCTTTTTTCTTGCTCCGGGTATCCCTTCCGCGCCCGCACCAAGAGGAACCATCCGAAACGGTTTGGGACCAGACGGCGCGCCCAGCCGGGAGCAAAACCTCTCCGGCTCCAGCGCAAGTCATAGGCGGTGACGGCAGGCTCAATAGCAACGTCTTCAAACCGCCGGAACAGGGCTTGCACTTCACCTCGGGTGAATGCCTGGGCGCCGGGAGACTGCATATGGCGGGCCAGCAGATCGCGCAGCGACGCGCCAGGATGTCCCGTCAAAAGTCCAAACCGCAAGTAAACCTGAAACGCAACCAGGGAACCGCGATGGTAAAGCATGGCGCGGCATTCACCGCCGGGTTTGAGCACGCGGTGGATCTCGTCCAGGGCTTGCGCCACGCTGCAAGTGTGATGGAGCACGCCCCACGCATAAACCATGTCGAAGCTGGCCGTGGCGAAGGGAATCGCCTCCGCGTCGGCCTGAACCAGCGGGACAGCGGATTGAGCCCCGGCATTGCGGCGGGCGAGGCCAAGGGAGCGGAAGGAGATGTCAATCCCGGTGATATGCGCTCCGGCCTTGCGAAACCGGGCAAAATCCGCGCCGATTCCGGAGCCAATTTCCAAGACGCGCTGGCCCTTCCATTTTTCGAATTCGGCCAGCTTCAGAATGTGCGGCTCGCGCCCGTAACGCATCCGCGCGTGTTCGCGGAAGAATTCCGGTTCGGAGACGCCCGGCATGACTTCACTCGATCCGCAGGGACAAGCATCCCAATAATCGCGAACCGCGCGCTTTTCGATGTTCATCAACTCATGACGCTCCCTTGTAGGACCGAAAGGGCACGGTTTTAACCGTGCC
>CALCEB010000039.1 GCA_937900045.1 uncultured Acidobacteriota bacterium | reverse complement strand
CGAGATTTCTGCCTGTCTCGTGGGCTCGGAGATGTGTATAAGAGACAGGCAGTTGGGCGTCCGCCATGTGGGTGCCCATACCATCGACGTCAAATTTGCGAACAACCACGTTGAACGGATTCTTGGGATCGGCTCGCGCCCGAGGCGAATATATATCCACGATCCCCATGGAGAAGTCCACCCGGTAATCCGGCACGGCGCTCGCAATCCGCTCGAGGGCGGCCCTCAAGGTGAGCCTCGGGAGGCGCAGGCGGAGGCGCTCGCAGGCCGCGCCCTTCGAGACGTGCTCCAAGGCCATTGGGACCTTGTACTTGTAGGCCAGGTGTAGCCATACTTCGATCGGCGTCTTGCCGGAGGTGTCGAGGGGAGGGATCCGGGTTTGCATAACCTCCTGGAACGTCCTCGGGTGCCCCGCAGCAAGCGGCCTACGCCCCGGGGCATGGAACATTAGCGCCATGCCGAGACAGCCTGCCAGCAGAAAAAAAACGTTGGTCCGCCGAATCCTCAACGAGACTCCTTTCTGGGGCGCCCGTCCCTCGGTCCACATCGGTCAGGGTTGTGGTACCACGGTCGGGCAAGGGCTTTTCCCGTTGCTGCACTGGATCGTGGCCAGGTTGTACGAACCATTGTAAGCCCCGTTGATGATTAGAACGGGGTACCCGTTCACGGTGAACGTTTGCTTAAAGTAGAAATAGCAGTTTGCCCCTTCCAGGCAGCACCACCACCAGTTATCCGGCGTCGTCATTGTTCCCGTCGTGTCGGTTTGCCACTTCCCCGCGTCGTCGAAGTTGCCCGTGCACGTGCTCGCTGAGGTCATCGACGTGGTCTCGACTATTTTAAGTCCTGCAGTCCGAATTGGGACCTGATTCGTGTCCAGCACTTGGTACCAGAGCTGCATTAGGCAGCTCGCGCCTGAGCATGTGCTGGACGTCGAGGCTTTCACCACCTTTACAAAGAAAGGCTTCTGCACGGTGTCGTTCGAATACCCAATCTTCTGAATGGGAAAGCCGTGGAAGCATTCTCCGCCGTCCCAGGTCCAACCGGGCGACTCAAACGAAGCCGAGATGGTGCACGACCCGGGGCCAACGGCGTCGATGGTTCCTGGCCCGGCGATGCTGCAGACCGAGGGATCGCTGGACGCCCAGGTGGAACCGTTAGTTTCGTTATAGTAGGTGATGTTGTTATCGCAGTCCGCAAAGCTTGCTATGCCGAATTCGCTGAACTCGGACATCAGGACCGCATCGAAGATGTCGGGCTGGGCGCTCATCGACGAAAACTGCCCCGGGCAGCAGCAGTTAGTGCAATCGTAGCTGGATGTCATGCCCGCCTGGCGGTTGATCACCATCAACCGGCCTGAAACCGGAACATTGGCCAGCCGGATCCAATCGATGCTGCCATCCGTCACTCCCGCCGGAATCTTGTTGCCCTTGAAATCCGGAATCTGCGCGTCGCGCACCTTGCGTAAGTCGATCATCCGCGTTTCGTGGGGTTGAAGGGTCAGATCAATGAGGTAATAGTGTACGCCATTAGCCGTGATGCTGAACCCGATAGGAGCGGGCTTGTCACTCATATCCGTCAAAAATAGAATGGACTCTGTATTCGAGTCCAGATGCCACGGATTCGCTCCCGATCCAGCCCACGAATTGCCCTCGTTCTGCGCCAGCGCGTCCACCACCAGGCTGCCTTTCTCTTCCACGCTCGATACCTCAGCCTCCATGCTCCCCGCCGCCCCGCTATAAGTGTACGCCATTTGCCGTGATGCTGAAGCCGATCGGAGCAGGCTTGTCACTCATGTCCGTCAAAAATAGCCGGTAGCGCAGAGTTTGCGCATCTCAAACTCTGCGGGTTTTGTTTGGGAACCGGGGAAAAAACCGCAGACTTCCTGGAAAACGGAAGTCCGCGCTCCCCCTCCCCGGTATCAGCGGTGTGATTGAGGAGCGGGGGTGTCCGTCCGGTGCGGTTACTGCCCCCATGCAAGAAAGTCCCACATCGGCTGGTCTCGATCGGGGAATGGTGTAGGGTGCCAAAGCGTCTCGGTTCGGAGGAAGCCGGTTGACGTCAACGTTGAACCGTCCGAGAACGTCACGACCCAAACCTTATGTTCTGAGGCCTCCACAAGGATTTCCAGGGCCTCTCGCACCGTAACGCCACCCAACTGTAATGTGAGGGGTTTCTCCTCCATTCCTGTAGCGTAGTCACCTCCCACCCCTGCGCCGGGAGGTAGGCTGCGTGGCGTGACCATATTTTGCACAACGTACAGGAGCTGTTGGTTGGCGAATCCGCCTGACTCGTCGCGCGCTTCGAAAGACTCAGGAACCTTCAGGTTTAGGAAGTTTTGCTTTTCGTTCACGAGGTCACGCCTGAATACGTGGACCACCCCCCGCTCGATTCGGAATGCGTAGCCAGGGTAGGCTCTCGTGACCGAGCTCAGAATGGCCCTGACCGTATCCTGTTTCCATGCCAGATTCAGGTTCCGGAGCGCTGTCTCATTTCTAACCCACTCGATGCCCATCGGAAGCCGGAACTGATTGGCGACCCTGGTCAGCGCATCAGCGAGGCCGCTCGCCGAGAGGCTATATTCGCTCACGCGGACGTCCAGCTTTGCCTCCAATTTGGTTGTCCCCACGTAGGCCGAGGCATTCCGCGATACGAAAAATAATAGTGCCAGCAGCAGTCTTGTGTGCATGGTCGCCTCAGTTTCCGTCCACCAATATTTTGTTGCACTGGTAGGAGATGCTCTTGACGTCGGAGCCCAGCTTGCTTCCGGCCACTGTCCATGTCTGGTTTGCGACAGTCTGGCCCGCAGTGGTGCAAGTGCCGGACGGCTTACACGCGGGCGCGCATACCGGGATCTTCTCGGAAAACTGGCCGCTCGCGTCGGTAAACTGGTTACATGGGCCGGCGGTACCCCAACACTTCCCGGTCGTGCCGCCGCACGTTGTGGTATAGCTCTGCAGATTTAGCTGGTTTGTTGAAGTGTTGCAGATCACGTCTCCGAATGGCATGTTAGCGACTTTAATCGGCTGCCCGTTTTGGTCGTTAACCTGATACTTAAAGGTCCGGGTGACACCGCATCCTGCAAGGCCGCCCGTCGTGCAAGAGGATTCTAAGGTGGTCGAGGAGGTGCCACTGACGATTGAAAGGCTGGTCGGCTTCTGCACGGTGTCGTTAGAGTACCCAATTTGCTTGATGGGGAACCCGTGGAAGCATTCTCCGCCGTCCCAGGTCCAACCGGGCGACTCAAACGAAGCCGAGATGGTACACGTTCCCGCCGCGTTGGCATCGATGGTTCCTGGCCCGGCAATGCCGCAGACCGAGGTATCATTGGACGCCCAGGTGGAAGCGTCCGTTTCATTGTAGTAGGTGACGTTGTTGTCGCAGTCCGTAAAGCCTCCCATCCCAATTTCGTTGAACTGGGACATCAGGACCGCATCGACTATGTCGGGCTGGGCGCTCATCGTAGTAAGCTGCCCCGGGCAGCAGCAGTTAGTGCAGTCGAAGCTGGAAGTCATCCCCGCCTGGCGGTTGATCACCATCAAGCGTCCCGAGACCGCAACATTGGCCAAGCGAATCCAATCGACACTGCCATCCGTCGCGCCCGCCGGAATCTTGTTGCCCTTGAAATCCGGAATCTGCGCGTCGCGTAGCTTCCGCAAATCAATCATCCGCGTTTCGTGCGGTTGAAGGGTGAGGTCGGTGAGGTAATAGTGTACGCCATTAGCCGTGATGCTGAAGCCGATAGGAGCGGGCTTATCGCTCATGTCCGTCAAAAATAGAATGGACTCGGTATTCGAGTCCAGATGCCACGGGTTTGCCCCCGAACCGGCCCAGGTGTTGCCCTCGTTCTGCGCCAGCGCGTCCACCACCAAGCTGCCTTTCGCCTCGACGCTCGATACCTCGGCCTCCATGCTCCCCGCCGCCCCGCTATATTGGATGCGGACAGAGACAAAAGGCAAGGGCAGCGGCAATTGCGCGATGACCGCGGCAAGCGAAATATCCTCGGTGCTATACCCGAGAACCAGCGTGGGAGCGAGAGGGAAGGTTTGGGTGGTTGTTCCCACGCCCGCGCCCCACTCCGGGTGGTGGGCGCTATCGCCGGGCAGAGCGGGGGGCGGAATGACCACCTTCTTCGAGTTGCCAGCGGCGCCGGATGGCGTCGCCGTCTGGTTGCCGGCGGGGGTGGACGTTGCAGAATCCGGCGAAGGCGCCTGCGGATATTCCAGGGTGACCGTGACGGATTGCGGTGTGCTCAACAAGTTGCGCACCACGACGTGCGGGACAAACGATCCCGCGCCCGCGAATGGCGAATCCGTGCTGGGCTCGCCCACCGGCAAGCCGTCGGCGTGCAGGGAGCTGGCAATTTCGTTTTCCGTTAGCGGAAAGTCAATGGTGGTGGAAAAGCCGGTGGCGGGATCCACGATCCGGCCGTTGGCAATCAAAGCGGGATGCGGCCCACGCTGGATGATGGTGATGCCGCCGTCTGCGGCCTGTGACGGGTCCGCCCCCAGCGCCGTGAGCAATTGGACGATATCGAGGACTTTTGTCTCATAGGGCTGGAAGAAAAGCGGCTGGCTGGTGTGGCGCTGGCCCTGAAAGTCCAGAAACACATCAGCCGCCTGCGCCTGGCCACTGGTGTTTGAGACCATCACCCGTCCGGTCCGCCCGCCGCCCAGTCCCCACCAGGCACCGTTGAGCACGGCAGGAATATCACTGCGGCCCGGATCATTTTCCACCATTACAGATTCGTGCGCCAAGCTCAATTGTGGGTTGCGAATGCTGATCTGGCCGACGACAGGCATAATCGTGCCCGTGAAGAAGACGGAGACACTGCCCTCCCCAAACGGCCCAGCGGGGTCGGCGCCGAGCTTCGAGACCAGGGCGCTGAGATCGAAGGAGAGCTTTTGGCTTGGCCCGATCGTTTGCGAGGTCGTGAGCATCTGGCCCGCCAAGCTCTTCACGGCGATGGTGAGATCAATGGGCTTTGGAGAATCGCTCACCAGCATGAGCGTGGATTGGAAGCCGTCGAGCAGATCGTAGTAGGGAAAGTCAATCTCGCGGGGCGCTTCACCCTTGCAGCATGGCACGGCAACCGGCGAGGATGGAGCACCCGGCGAGGACTGCGCGTGGACTCGGGCGATGTGATGAAAAGCCAAAGCAACGGCAAAAAGAGTTACCCCCCCCCCCGCAAGAGCTAACCAGGAAAGGCGTCTCATAATTCCCCCTTAAGGTTCAGGTTACGTTGACTGCCCGATTATTTTCCGTTGACTACTCTGGGAATGCCGACAGGATATTCACCGTCTTGAGTCCTTGTCAAGAGGAATCTTCCTAAAAATTCTTCTATTACGTGCGCCCACCAGAGGCGCATCGCGGCGGCTCGGCCTAGACTTGGCTTGTAGCTTCTCAATGAGCGAGGACCGCGAAAGACGCGGGCCGCAGACCGGCGCTAAAAGGCAGGCGAACACTTATCCCGGCGGCCAGTGAAACACGCGGCCGCCCATCACATGGACGTGAAGGTGAAACACCGTCTGTCCCGCCCAGCTACCGTTGTTGATGACGATGCGGTAGCCCTTGGTTGCAATTCCCCTTTCGCTCGCCAGGCGGGCCGCGATCAGGTGCAGGTGGCCGAGCAGAGCTTCATCTTGTGGCGTGGCCTCATTGAGCGAGGCCAAGTGCTGGCGGGGGATCACCAGCAGGTGCACCGGCGCCTGGGGGTGAATATCCTCGAAGGCGACGGCCTGCTCATCTTGATAGACGATTTTCGCAGGTGTTTTTCCTTCCGCAATCTTGCAGAAAATACAGTTCTCCATGTGTTTCACTCTATCCCGGATAGTTCTCGAAGTCTTGCTCGAAGGCCTTTCGGGTACTGTTTGAACCGCGCCCTGGCCGTCCTCGAAGGGATGATCGTAAAAAGTTTGGCTTGGGGTTCGTGGCCGGACTTCGCAGTAGCTCAATTCAACCTGACCACAAAAGTAACCGCAGCAAGGTTGGCTCCCTGGAGTTGCGCAGCCAGTGTGAAGGCTGCATCCTCGGACCCGACCTGGCCAACACGGACGCGATAGAATATACCGGCGCCGCCGTTGTAACTCTGGATCGTGACCGGAGAGAATCGCGGCGCGATCATGGCTCTCAACCGCTCCGCATTCGCCGGATCCTTGAAGGCCCCCACCTGGACGGCAAAGATGCCCGGCGTGGCGCTCGGCCCGCTGACGATGGCGGGGTTCAGGATTTGCAGCCGCACCAGTGTCGTGCCGGGGCCCAGCATCCCGATGGCTTGCGCCGCGGAGTAAGAAAGGTCAATGATTCGGCCCTCCACAAAAGGCCCTCGATCGTTAATCCGCACATCGACGGACGCCCCGTTCTCCAGGTTATAGACTCGCACCATCGTGCCAAAGGGAAGTGTCCGATGGGCGGCGGTGAAGCCGTACATGTTATAAATCTCGCCGTTCGAAGTCTCCTTTCCGTTGAACGTGGGTCCGTACCAGGAGGCGATGCCCTCCTGGCCCTGCTCGACCGCGCCGCCCGGCGCCGGGGGGTATTGACCCGGCCTTTGGGGCGATGGATGCCGGACCGGCGGCGGGGGTTGAGTTGGAATGTGGGCGGCGCGGTGATGACGATGGATGCAGTCAACGCTGAATAGTGGCAGGACAAGAATCAGGCCCACCCGGAGCGGTCTTTTCGCTGTCTGCAGGAAACGCTGGAGTGAGGCACGGGCCTTTTTCATCGTTGACCGCAAGGGCGCCGGGTGCAGGCGTCAACTTCGCTCCACGGTTATGGACTGGCCTTGTCGATTTTTCCGGCCAGATCGGAGAGATTCTTCGCGGCCCTTCGCACCACCTCGGCAAGGTCGCGGCGCGTTGAGGGCTTGATCTGGGTTTCGAAATAATTGACCAGCTTCTTGAGTTCGACATCAATAACTTTGCCGGCTTCTTCGAAATTCATTTTCTTGTCCTCACCGGTCCATCGCAGGCCCGGCCCCGGAATCCATTCCGGCCGGCAGGGCTCGCGTTTGGGATCATCGTCAGTCAACATTCATATTCTAAACAAGCATGATGGCGCCTCCAAGCGGATTCTGGTAGTGGGTCAGTTTGCTGTAGCGACGAAAACGTACCACTACCGGGAATGACGAAGATGGGGCAGGCGCAGCAGAGTTGGTGCTCTTCGAACTCTGCGATTGGGGGTCTGCGATTACTGATGGAAAGCCACGGACAGCGCCTTCCTGTCCGTGTGCCTTGAGGCGCGCGACAAACCCACGGTCAATCAAAACCAGATTGACCGTGGCTAGCCGCTTGAAAAGGTGATTTCACATGGCCGGCGCGATGTTTGTGACTTCAATCGACTTGTTCTTCAGCATTTTTCCGGTCAGCTTTACTTCCTGGCCCACGTCGCTATCCTTCACTTCAGGTTGGTTGGCAATTGGGTAGACGGATTTGTCATCCGCGTTTACGAACACGAATTTGGCGCCCTTTTGATGGACGCACGTCAGTGCGCAAGCTTTGTGTTCGGCGCTGGCGCCCTTGGCGCCGCAACTGCTGTCACTGATCCAACCGGTCCAAGTCATGGTCTTTGTTCTGCTGGAAGCCGGGATACTGACCAGCGCCAGGAGCAGTGCCGCAAGAGCCGCGGCCGAATAAATTTTCTTCATGGAAATTCCTCCCAAATTGGAATGCCGCGTCCAAGCTTGCAATCCGCGGTTTGTGGCGACCCTTGCGCTTCGCCCCAAATTGCATCAGGGCTTTTGCATCAGGGCCTTCAATGACAATACGCAGAAAGTGTCCAGACGGATTGCAGGCTGCAATCCGGTAGGCTGGGAATCAGCCCCGCCGCTGCCGGTTCTCGGTCGGGTAGATACAACCCAAAATTGAAGGGACGAAGCTAGAATGTATATGAAAACAAAGGATCGAGGTTTTTGAGCGCAACAACGAGTCTCCAGGTATCCGTGTAAGTTATTTATAAATATAGACTTACACGCACGGCGGCGGGCAGCATGGCTGTAACTTATTGATAATAAGTTACATATCCAGAGGTGGTCAGCGTACAACCAAGTTCGGTCTAACTCCTTATGTGCCGGGACTTGAGTGAAGGCTTATGGACCTGGATGGCCAACGGACAACAAGGCTGCAGGAATGGATAGCAAGCTGCGGTCGGGTGCCGGGAAGAGCGTGGTCTTAGCCTGGTTGCCCGGATACGACGCCGATCAGCACCTTCTTGCCGGTTGGCTGCTGCATGCCACCCGCCGGCTCAATGGTCACGGCGAAGGCCTTGGCAGTAAGACCCGTGGGCAGCGGCGGCAACAGGACAGACCCATTACCACCCCGATCCGGTTTGAAGATTCCCGCGCTCACCGGATTGCCCTTGGCAGGAACCAGCCACAATTGGTAAGTCCAATGAGCAGGCACTGAGGGCAAATTAGCCGCGTAGAACAGTAAACCCTTGTCTGGATTGTAGAAAGCCTTGCCCTGGGGGACAGGATGAGCCTCCGCCGCCACCAAATCCACCTTAACGGTTGAGGGAGACGTCAAAACGTCCAACACCAGTCTTGCCCTGGCGTTTTCAGCTTGGGTTTGCCGAACCTGCGCCTTGAGCCGCTGCTGTTGGGACCTTACATCCCTCACCGCTTGGCTGAGCCGCCCATTTTGAACCCCCAGCCAAACGCTCAATGCCGCAAGTACGATAGCGGCAAACGCCGAGACGGGCGTGAGCCAACGCCAGATTCCCATCCGCCTTGGTGACTCAAACCCTTGCGGGTTTTCAAGCCTGCGCCCTGGGGCTTTCAGGGAGCGCAACAGGCGCTGTTTTGCTGCCGGTGATGGCGCGCTGGTCGGCGCAGAAAGCGCCAGCAAGGCCAGCCGTCCCCGCGCCTCTTCGAGTCTGGCGGCGCAGTCTGGGCAACCCTTAAGGTGGGAGTCCATCGCCGTTCGCTCCTCGCCTTCCAGGGCGCCCAGCGCGTAGAGGTCAAAGTCCTCTTCGAATTGTGGATGTCCGTTCACGGATTCAACGCCTGCCTCAGAGTTTGCAGCGCCGAGCGGAGCCGCGTCTTAACAGTGCCCAAGGGTTCCCCCGTCCGCTGGGCAATCTCGGTGTGGGTGAGGCCCTCAAAATACGCAAGCTCCAGGGTTGCCCGTTGTGTTTCCGGCAATCCTTGCAGCGCCCCCTTCACTTTTCCCATCAGCTCGCCTTGGGCAATCTCCGATTCCAAGCTTGATTTCACAGCCACGGGCTTGTCGTCGTCAATGCCCTCCGACGGCTTGCGGCGGCGTAAGCGGTCGATAGCACGGTTCCGGGCGCTTACCAGCAGCCAGCCCGCCAGCCCGCCTCTCGATTCGTCGAAATTGGAAGCGGTGCGCCATAGTTGGTAGAAAATGTCCTGCAGCACTTCTTCGGCTGCGCCCTGATCGTCAAGAATACGCTTGGCAACTGAATAGACTACTCCCGAATAACGGTCGTATAGGCTGGCTAGCGCCGTTTCGTCTCCCGCCATCACCCCGCGAATCAAGGTCATGTCGCTGGACAAGAACTCTCCTGGATTTTGATTGGGGTTCTTTCCCATAGTGTGTACGCACATAGTAATCTATTCGGATTGGCCGGAATTTACAACAGCGGGGTCTGCCGGGTAAGAATACCCGGAATGGGATTGGATGGAAGTTCGGGGTGAGGCCCGGCGTCAGGCTGGGATTTTAGAATAGATGGGGCTGGTTCGAATCGAGGACGGGGTACGCTTGAAAGCCGCTCCGGAGGCTCTTTTTAAGCTTCAAACAAGCTTAGCTTGTCTCAAGTGCCGTTCCGGTGCCAAAGAAAAAACGGCGGGGCAAGGAAAGTGGAGGATCGTCCTTGCCTCCGCCGTGCGATTCGCGAGAGATGGGTGGTGCTTACTAAGCGGTACGCCAGCGGCGGAAGCTCGCGAGACCTAACAAGCCGGTGCCGAGAAGCAGAAGGGATGCAGGTTCGGGAGTACCCGTAAATCCCACAAACTCCTGCGTGTAGTTCTGCGTGCCGTCCACGCTGACCGGCGAGTAGACGACAAAGTTTCCAAACTGGCCGTTGAAGTCACCCGCGGCCGCCATACTCGTGGCTTGGTTGTACCATGCTAGGGCGTCGCCACCCGCGTCGTTCTGGAAGCCCTTTGCACCCATCGCCTGTTGCGAAAAGATCGCCCACAGAGCAAATTGAATGTCGGCAACCTCTTCGTCATTCTTTTGGCCGAGGTATTGAAGCATGTTCTGAGACAAATAAGCGACGGCCTGATAGTCCTGAAGCTGCGTCAACGCCGGGTCGGTCCCCGTGGTAAAGTCCGCGCCGCTCAGGTTGGAAAGGCTCAGCACATTCACCGTCCAGGGTTGTTTAGACGGGTTATCAACGAAGTCGTCACAAACCAATTGAACGGGTGAGCCATTCAAAGTCAGATTGTAAGGGCCCACGGGAACTCTCGGCTCCTCTGGATCGTAAATGCCACTGAAGCTCACGAAAGTCATAGTCGCCGTCGTACCTGCAAACAAGGACTTGGCCGGTCCCACGGCAATTCCCAATACCAGCAATGCTGCTAACCAAAGTTGTCTTTTCATCGGATTGTTCTCCTTCATTGAGGGTTCAGACAAATTTTCTATATGGGCTCCCCACCCAAACACTCCGCATCTCTGTGAATCGCCGCCTCTCCAGATAACCTGCTTGGGAAGAAGAGACGAGCCTCGCTTTGGGATTTTTTTAAGCATTCCAAGTTCCAAACGCATCTCATTGAAAAGCAATAGGTGGTCTTAAGAGACGGTAGGAAAATAATTTCCTAGTAATATGCGGCGTTTTCCGTTTGGTATTCATTCATGAGTAAATTTCACGCCTTGTTTACTGATCATTGAGTTATGATTCAGCGCGGTTAAGAAATGCTCTTGCGCCAAACGGCTAGGGTTTCCTATACTGGTACGGTTCCAAGCACGGACGGGCGTCGAGTACCTTCGCGCCTGACGGTTCAAGTTTTTTGGGCCTGTAGCTCAGGTGGCTAGAGCGCACCCCTGATAAGGGTGAGGTCGGTAGTTCAACTCTACCCAGGCCCACCGTTCTGAGTTAATCCCACGAACCCTCGAGCGGCCCGGTCGAAACCCTGCCCTGACGGTCCTTCAAGGGAAGTTCGTAAATAACCGGACTAAGATGCTTCCCAATAGCTTGGAATCCAAGGTAAGAACAACTGCTGCATGCAAACGGACTTGACGCTACTTTCCGCCGTGGGCTACCTTCAAATAGGTTCCATCTTTCGATTCACACACGCGCGTGAAGGAGCTCGTCATTCCCGCGCAAGCGGCAATCCACACGTTTCACTCCTCGCGCGCGGGTGAATGAAAGCAGGGTTTTCCGAAGGTGGCCAGAGACTTTGAAAGCATTCATGGTCCAACAGCAGGAATTTGAGGAACTCTTCGCACTGACCCGGGCGCTGGTGGACATCAATTCCATCTCGGGCGAAGAGGCGAACTGCGGACATTACGTACACGATTACCTGGCCGGGCGCAACTTCCAAGTTGAGAAGCTGCCGGTGACTGCGGACCGGTTCAATGTGTTTGCGACCTGCGGCAAGCCGGAGATCGTTTTTAGCACTCATATGGACACCGTGCCGCCCTTCCAGGAGGCGCGTGAGGATGGCGAGTTCATCTATGGCCGTGGGTCGTGTGATGCCAAAGGCATTCTGGCCAGCCAGATTACTGCGGCCGAGCGCCTGCGCCGCGAAGGCATGGAAAACTTCGGCATGCTCTATCTGGTAGGCGAAGAGGTGACGAGCGACGGCGCCCAGGCCGCAAACTGCGTTCCCTGCGGCACGCGCTTCATGATCAACGGCGAGCCCACGGAGAACAAACTGGCGCTCGGCACCAAGGGCCTCTTGCGCCTGGATATCCGCACGCGGGGCAAAATGGCCCACTCCGCTTATCCCCATCTTGGTGAATCCGCCATTGAAAAAATGCTGGACGTGTTGAACGATTTGCGCCGGATTAAGCTGCCTCGGGATCCGGTGCTGGGGCAAGCAACCTTGAACATCGGCCTGATTTCCGGCGGGCGGGCGGGCAACGTAATTCCCGATGAAACCTACGCGCAGGTGATCATCCGCACGGTTTCGGGCGAAAATCGCCGGGCTGACTTGAAGGAAGAAATTCGATCGCTGGTGGGCGCGCGCGCCGAATGTGAGTTCGTGCGGGAGACGCCGCCAATTCTGATGCAGAAGATCGACGGGTTTCAGTCGGACGTGGTGGCGTTCACCACCGATTTGCCTTCACTAACGGCCTGGGGGGAGCCGTTTCTGCTTGGTCCCGGCTCCATTCACGTAGCCCACACGGACCACGAGCGGATCCGCAAGGCGGACTTGGTGGAAGCCGTAGACCTATATTGCCGCCTGGCGCGGCAACTCAAGAAGCGTCTGGCAGAATCAGCGAAAACCCGGGGGAACTGGTAGGAGAACCACCCATGAAGAAAGTTGAAGTTGGGATTCTTGGCGCGACGGGCATGGTGGGGCAGCGATTTATAAGCCTGCTTGAAAATCATCCCTGGTTCGAATTGAAATGGCTTGCGGCATCGGACCGTTCGGCCGGCAAGTCCTACGCGGAGGCCTGCGCCTGGCGCTTGCGCGAGCCGATGCCGAAGAGCGCCCGTGGCCTTACCGTGCATGAATCGAAGCCCGGCGGCGCGCCGCAACTGCTCTTCTCATCACTCGATTCGAAGGTGGCGGGTGAAATGGAGAGGGAATTCGCCCATGCCGGCCATGCCGTCATTTCCAATTCTTCGAACCATCGCATGGACCCGGACGTTCCGCTGGTGATTCCGGAAGTCAATCCCGGGCATCTGGAGCTCATCCGCGCCCAACGCAAGCAGCGCAACTGGCAGGGCATGATCGTGACCAATCCGAACTGCACCACCGTTGGCTTGGTGATGTCACTGGCGCCTCTGGAAGCCGCTTTTGGCCTGGAAAAGGTCCTGGTGACCAGCATGCAGGCCGTTTCCGGCGCGGGATATCCCGGCGTCCCCACGCTCGATATTCTGGGCAACGTGGTGCCCTACATTTCCGGTGAAGAAGAGAAAGTTGAGCGCGAGACCCAGAAGCTGCTTGGCAAATTGGTGGATGGCCGCGTACAAGCGGCGAAAATGGCAGTGAGCGCCCATTGCAATCGCGTGCCGGTGGAGGACGGCCACATGGAATCCATCTCCGTCCAGCTCAAGGCCAAAACCTCTCTCCATGACCTCATTGAGGTGTGGCGCAAGTTCCGCGCCCTGCCCCAGGAACGCAACCTGCCCTCGGCGCCGGCGCATCCGGTCATCGTGCTGGACGCTCCGGACCGTCCACAACCTAAGTTTGACGTGAACACCGAGCGGGGCATGGCAGCGGTCATTGGCCGCGTGCGCCCTTGCGCGGTGCTGGAATTCAAGTATACGGCACTCTCCCACAACACCATTCGGGGTGCGGCGGGCGCGGCGCTGCTCAATGCTGAGCTGATGAAATCTGAAGGGTATCTGGACTGACCGGCGCCCAGTGCTGTCATTCTGAGCGGAGCGAAGAATCGCCGTATTTGACTTCTTCCCCGGCAGCGAACGAGCGGGAGGTGCTTTGCGGAGTCGACTCTGAGCAGAATGCCGGGATTCTTCGCTCCGCTCAGAATGACAGGCGAAGGACTCAGGATGACAAGCGAAGAGCACAGAGTGGAGAAAATCACATTGAACGAATCTGCCATCCTCAATCTCGCGCTGCTTGGCTACGGCAAAATGGGCAAAGCCATTGCTGAGATTGCCCCCGAGCGCGGATTCCAGGTGAAGCTTGTTCTGGATGAGCACTCGAATCCCGCGGGTGAGGGTATTACGGCCGGAAATTTCCAAGGTATTGATGCCTGCCTGGATTTCACCACTCCTTCCTGCGTGCTCGAGAACATCCGCCGGGTTGCGGCGCTCGGATGCCCCATGGTGGTGGGTACCACCGGCTGGCAAGACCACGTCGAGGAAGCACGCGCCCTGATTCAGCAGTCTGGATCGGTGTTGGTTTATGGCGCAAATTTTTCAATCGGGGTGCAATTGTTCTATCGCATGGCTCGCGCCGCGGCTGATATCGCCGCAACTTTTCCCATGTACGAGCCTTTTATCACTGAATCTCATCATCGCTTTAAGAAGGACGCGCCTTCGGGAACCGCCATCGAGCTCAAACGCCAGGTGCAGCCGACGTTGGGCGCGCGCGAAATCCCGGTAGCCAGTGTTCGCGCCGGTTACATCCCGGGCACTCACGAGCTGGGCTTCGATTCCGAAGCTGATACAATTCTTCTGCGGCACGCGGCGCGAAGCCGGCGCGGATTTGCCGAAGGCGCTCTCTACGCGGCGCGCTGGATCGTTTCCCGCAAGGGCTTCTTTACTTTCGCCGAGATTTTTGACAAACCCGCAGCGGTCTGAAGAACAATGGGAGGAACCATGGCACTTGAAATTCGCGGATGCGGCACGGCTCTGGTGACGCCTTTCAAGCAGGACCTCTCGCTGGATGAGCCAGCCCTGCGGCGCTTTGTTCAGTTCCAGGTGAACGAAGGAATCGATTTCCTCGTCCCCTGTGGCACCACTGGCGAAACTCCCACGCTCGAACCCGAAGAGTACCGGCGCGTCATCCAGGTCGTTCTGGAAGAAGCGCGCGGCGAAGTGCCCGTGGTCGCGGGAGTAGGCGGGAACAATACAAAGAAGGTCGCAGCTACCGCCCAGGAAGTGAGCCATCTGGGCGTTCAAGCCATCCTTTCCGTTGCGCCGTATTACAATAAGCCAACACAAGAGGGCCTCTACCAGCACTTCAAGGCCATTTCCGAATCCTCAAGTGTTCCTGTGATTCTTTACAACGTTCCTGGCCGCACTTCTTCAAACATTGAGCCTGCCACGGTCGCGCGCCTCTCCAAGCTTCCCAACATCATCGGCATTAAGGAAGCCTCGGGCAGCATCACGCAGCAGATGGAAGTGCTGAACGCCGCCAATACCGGCTTCGCTGTGCTTTCCGGCGATGACTCTTTCACATTTCCCTTGATGGCGCTCGGCGGCGTGGGGGTGATTTCTGTCGCTTCCAATGAAATTCCCGGGCCCATGTCGCGGCTCACCGCTCTTTTGCTGCAAGAAAAATACGAAGAAGCCCGCAAGCTGAATACGCGGCTGTTGCCATTAATGCAGGTGAATTTTATCGAGACCAGCCCGATCCCCGTGAAGGCCGCGCTCGCCATGATGGGGTTGATGGAAGAAGTCTACCGGCTGCCGCTGGTGCCGATGAAGCTGGAGAACCGCCCCCGCTTACGCAAGGTGCTGGAGGAGCAGGACCTGGTGAAAGCGCAAAGCGCGTAAGCCCTGTCTCGAGTTAAGAATTTTGGGCTTTACAAAATATGTGGCTGTCGTTTGCTGTAGCGCCGCCTGGAGTTTACCCTCTGGGGCGGGAGCTACTAAATACGCCGCTCACAGACCGGTGCTACCGCCGATGACTGCAAGAGACAAATCAATGCCAAAGACATGGGAAAAAATTGACGGCCACCTGGCTACGCCCCTGGGCTTCCGCGCCGCCGCCACTGCGGCTGGCATCAAAAAGAAAGCCGGCGCGCTGGACTTGGCGCTGGTCTTTTCCGAAGCTGAAAAAACCTCCGCGGCCGCCGTATTCACTACCAACCTTGTGGCCGCTGCGCCCGTGTTGTTATCGCGCGCCCATTTGAAGTCAAGCCACGGTTGGGCGCGCGCCCTGCTGGTGAATGCCGGGAACGCCAACGCCGCCACCGGCAAAGCCGGCTACCGGGCCTCGATCGCCACGGCCAAAGATACGGCGCGGCTGCTTAAGATAATGGCCAACCAAGTGCTGGTAGCCTCGACCGGCGTTATCGGCGTGCCTCTTGACGCCCGCTGCATTCTGAATGCTCTGCCCTCGCTCTGCGCCAGCCTTTCCGCCGAAAATGGCGATGCTGTTGCCCGCGCCATCATGACTACGGACACGTTTCCCAAGTCGTCTGTGCTTCGCGCCAAAATCGGAGGGAAAACTGTTCACATTGCAGGCGTTACCAAGGGCGCTGGCATGATCCATCCGCACATGGCAACCATGCTGGCACTCATCACCACCGACGCTGCCGTTACCCCGCGCGATCTTCAGCGATTCTTACGTCGCGCAGCAGATACATCGTTCAACCGCATTACGGTGGATGGTGACACCTCAACCAACGACACGGTCTTTGTGCTGGCATCCGGACTCTCAAAGGTCCGCGTGACAAGCGGCAGCCGCGTTGCTCATGTCTTCCTTGAAGGTCTTACGCAGATTTCGACCGAGCTCGCCCGGATGATCGTGCAAGACGGAGAGGGAGCGAAGAAACTGGTGACCGTAGAGGTGCGCGGAGCGAAGACGGCAGCCGATGCAGAGCGGGCGGCACGCGCCATTGCCAATTCGCCGCTGGTGAAAACGGCCATTGCCGGGAGCGATCCCAACTGGGGCAGAATCCTGGCTGCTGCGGGCTATTCCGGCGCGCAGTTCGATCCCGCCAAGACCGATATTCGGGTCAACGGTCTTTATCTCTGCCGTCGCGGGCTCGATACCGGCTTTGACGAAGGCGCTGCCCGCCGCGAATTGGATGGAGTTGAAATGACCATTGCCATTGACCTCCACGCGGGCAAATCTTCTGCCACTCTGTGGACCTGCGATCTTACCCACGACTACATCACCATTAACTCTTCGTATCGCACCTGAAAGGCTTCCGCTGGAGATCTTGCCGCGATATTCCTCTCCGTTTTCTCTGCTCAGTACCCTTCCTTTTTCCCGGACGGAGCAGGTGCGCCGGCGGGCATGTAACGGTGGAAATCGCCGGGGGGGTGAGTGTGCTCGAACTGAATGGTGGTGTGGGTAATCGCGAATTCGTGCGCCAGGACCTCCCGCACCTTGTCAGCAATGACCTCGGCTTCCGAGGTGGGCATGTCCAGAATCTGCACGTGACAGGAAAGAGCATGCGTTTGCGAGCCCAGGCTCCAGATGTGGACGTCGTGAACCTCTCGCACGCCTTCCACCATGAGCATGGCGCGCGCCACGTTCTCCAGCATCATCCCTTTGGGCAGGCTTTCCAGCAAAATGTTGGTGGACTCCGCCAGAATTCCTATTGCGGTCCAAAGAATCATGCCGGCGATGAGGAAGGCGATCACCGGGTCAATCAGAGGCTGCCCGGTAACGCGGATCAGATATGCCCCGGCGATGATGGCAATATTGGAGAGGGCGTCGCCCAGATTGTGCAGGAAGAGAGCCCGCAAGTTGAGGTCGTGGCGGTCGCGCGAAAGCGCCAGAGCGATGAAAGTATTGATGACCAACGCTAGAATACCTACCCGGATCATGATGGGCTCGGAAACCGTTTCGGGGCGAAGCAAGCGGTGGTAGCCGTCGACGCAGATGAACGACGCCACGGCGGCAAGGCCCAATGCGTTCACGAATGCAGCGAGCACGCCCGCGCGCTGGTAGCCAAAGGTCTTCTCCAGATTCGGAGGCTTGCGCTCAAAATAGAGCGCGATCCAGGCCAAGCCGAGCGTGGGCAGATCGGAAAGGTTGTGCCAGCCGTCACTGATCAGGGCCAGGCTATGAGAAATCGTTCCAGCCGTAAACTCCACCACCACCAAGCACAGGCTGATCACCAAAGCGACTTTGATGGACAAGGTAAGTGACCGTGAATGCGTGTGGGTATGCGCGTGCACAAAGGCCTCGTACTGTGATTTTACGACAATGCCGCAAGTTGCATCAATCGCTCTGTGCCAGAGGTAGTCCAGTCCACTTGAGATAGTTCCCGTCGGAGTCTGCCCGCCGTGGGCGAGGGCCCCATGAGCCTGACCTCTCAACGGCTCAGGGCGCTCTCCCCAGTCCGTGCGGATAGGCGAGCTGGCCATAGGAAAGGCGCTTCGATTGGCGTTTGCGGTAGGGCACGGGAGGCCAAGCTGACGAGTTGCAGAAGAGTATCCTAATCAATCACTTCCGACCGGGCTGAAACCCTGCCCTAACAGTCTCGACGGCAAAGTCAGAATCATCAATCCTAATTCCCCCTGCGACGATCAACAAATATGCCCAACGCCTCTAGCCCTTTCTTAACAACCTGATTTCATTCCTCAAGGGGGATACAGCGCACCTATGCTATCATCAGCCGATAGGCCAATCGCTGGGTTTTGGCCAGGAATCAGCAGGCTGGCCATAGGCAGCAATCGGGGCCGGACAGTGCGGCGCAAGACAACGCTGCAATCTTTGCGAATCCCAGCGGTGGGGGATCGTGTACTATATAGTATATATTCTTTTCACACTGAGCCAGAAATCAGGCCCCAATGACTCATGCCATCCTCAATTATATTGTCGGCGGCAGCCTCGGTCGGTTGTCATTCCACGCAACTTGTCTCCGCGGAGGCGGGGAGCGGGAATCCATGCCGTGGGTGCAATTACAGGAAATCGTCATTCCCGCGAAGGCGGGGAGCGGGAATCTATCACAAGAGAGACTGGAAGACAGGGGTGAAGCGGTTCGGAATGAAAAAGAAGATTGTTGAGGGGGGCAAACCCAAACTCGATTGAAAACAAAGGACGACTCGAGGATCAAACCCATCCAAAGCCACTAAGCAAAGCCATTGAAATCGAATAAATCCTGTATTATAAGTGAGATACGGAGATTTCAGGTGCAAAGCCAAGCATTTGATTTAGAATCAAGGAGTTATGAGAACCCTGAGACGCCGATTGGCTTTGCGTTGGCGAATTGGAAGAAGTAGAGCGGGGCTTCGGTCCGGCACAGCCACCTCGTGATGGGTGGCAGGACCAGTTCAATAAAGAGCACGAAGCGCCAAACAATAGACAGGCGAGGTTGGTCAGGGCGCCGTTCGGTACGATTTGTCTTGGTGTGGTTTCAAGCATCTGAATCCATTGCGGTTAACCATGAAATTAGGCACCCTCAGCAAGGAGCGCATGAGGATGGAAGTGGAAATTCCCAAGGTCTATTCTCCGGAGTCTATCGAGCCACGATGGGCGCGGTATTGGATTGATCAAAAACTGTACCGGCCCGGCGATGACACCACACGTCCGCGCTTCTGCCTGGTAATTCCGCCTCCCAACATCACGGGCTCCCTTCACATGGGACACATGCTGGAGCACACCGAAATCGATATTCTGATGCGTTGGCATCGCATGAGGGGCGAGGATGTGCTGTGGCTACCGGGAACCGATCACGCTTCCATCGCCACCCAGATGATCGTGGAGCGTGAACTGGGCCGCGAAGCGCTTCCTGATCTCGAACCGGGGCCTGACGCTCGGAGAACCTGGCAGCGTGAAGGTCAAAGAATCCGATTGGAACTGGGCCGCGATAAATTCCTGGAGCGATGCTGGAAATGGAAGGAAGAGAGCGGCGGCACGATCCGCAGGCAAATGGAACGTCTCGGCGCTTCCTGCGATTGGACACGCGAACGCTTCACCCTGGACCCGGCCTATGCCCGCTCTGTCCTCGAAGTCTTTGTCCGCCTTTACCAGGAAGGGCTCATTTATCGCGGATTGTACATCGTCAACTGGTGCCCGCGCTGCGGGACGGCGGTTTCCGACCTGGAGGTGATTCACGAGGAGCGGCAAGGCAAGCTCTGGTTTATCCGCTATCCCATGGAGGACGGCTCAGGACACATCACCGTCGCTACCACGCGGCCGGAAACCATGCTGGGCGATACGGCCGTCGCCGTCAATCCGAAGGATGAACGCTATCAGGCGCTGATTGGCCGCAAGGTACTGCTGCCTCTTCAAAACCGCGTGATCCCTATCATTGCCGATGAATTCGTGGACCCGGCGTTCGGAACCGGCGCTGTTAAGGTGACTCCTGCGCACGACCCGAACGACTTCGCCATCGCCCAGCGCCACCGGCTTCCGGCACTCACCGTGATCGGCACCGATGCCCGCATGACGGCCGGCGCGGGGGCTGCCTATCAAGGACTCGACCGCTACGAGGCCCGCGAGGCCGTCCTCCGCGACCTTGGCGAACAGGAATTGCTGGAAAATATTCAGGATTACACGCTGAACGTAGGCGTCTGCCAGCGTTGTAAGACGGTGGTTGAGCCGTTGCTTTCCTTGCAGTGGTTTATGAAGATGCAGCCGTTGGCGGAGCCGGCGGTTCAAGCGGTGGAGCACAGCAGGATCAAGATTCTCCCGGAGAGCGGCCGCAAGAAATATTTGAATTGGATGAGCAATATTCACGATTGGTGTGTTTCCCGCCAACTTTGGTGGGGGCATCGCATCCCGGCATGGTATTGCAACGCTTGCAACGAAGTGATCGTAGCGATTGAGACGCCCGCATCCTGCCCTAAATGCCAAGGCGATAAGGTCCACCCCGATCCGGACGTGCTCGATACCTGGTTCAGCTCGGCGCTTTGGCCGTTTGCTACGCTCGGCTGGCCAGATTCGACGCCCGACCTGAAGCGATTCTATCCGAATGACCTGATGATCATGGGCGAGGACATTTTGTTCTTCTGGGGCGCGCGCATGATCATGTTGGGCCTGAAATTCATGAACGACGTTCCCTTCCGGGAATTATATATTCACGCGCTGGTCCGCGACGCGGAGCGCCAGAAGATGTCAAAGACCAAAGGCAACGTCCTGGACCCGCTGGAAGTGACCGAAAAGTATGGTACGGACGCTGTCCGCTTTGCCCTGGCGATCAGCGCCGCTCCGGGCACAGACATCGCCTTCAGCCAGGACAAAGTTGAATCTTACCGGGCTTTCGCTAATAAGATTTGGAACGCCGGCCGGTTCATCCTGATGAACCTGGCCAAGCTACCCGAGGCGGCGCGCGATGAAATCGGCGTGGCGTTAGAGCCCTTGCCCGGCCTTGGATTTGAAATGAGAATCGCTGCGCCCGCTCCCCTCTCGACCGATGGGTCCGGCGCCAACGGACAGCGGCCCAGCCAACTGGCAGACCGCTGGATTTTTTCGCGCCTGGCAACCGTGACCCAGGAAATTCACGCGGCGCTTGCCACCTACCGCTTCCATGAGGCAGCCCACACTATCTACCACTTTTTCTGGCATGAGTTCTGCGATTGGTACGTCGAGTGGGTGAAGCCGGAAATCACTGCTGCAAGTCATGACAAGGCATCCGCGGCTTGGGTCAACCTGGCGCGCATCTTTGAAGCCGCTTTGCACTTGTTGCATCCGTTCATGCCCTTCATCACGGAAGAGCTTTGGCATCAACTGCCCCATTCCGGCGCTCAGGCTTCCATTTCGCTCACCGCCTTCGAGCTGGTCACGGAACGCATGGCCGATCCCGTTTCCGAAAAGCAGTTTCAGGTTATCCAAGAGTTGGTGGTGGCTGTGCGCAATGCCAAAGCAGAAATGAACATGCAAAACAAGAGACCCAGCGCCCAGGTTGCAAGCGAAGATTTGCGGATGATCGAACTCTTCCGCGAGCATCAGGAAACCATTCTGCGTCTCGCCGGAATCGAGGCCCTGAACTTCACACGAGGCCGCCTAGCTGCGAGTGCGGAGGGCGCTCGCGTGACCAGCTTCGGAGATTTGCGGCTGTTCCTGGATGAGCCGGTGGACGCGGAGGCCGAGCGGGTGCGGCTCCAAAAGGAAAAAACGAAAATCGAGCAGTCTCTGGATCAGATCAGGAAACGACTCGATAATCCGTCATTTGTCAGCCGTGCTCCGCAAGAAGTGGTGCGCGGGGCTGAAGTCCGCCATCGAGAGCTTGAATCCCACTATAAGAAGGTGGTTGAGTCCTTAACCAGGCTGGGCGCCAGCAATTGAAGCCAATAAGTGGGCGGGCACGAGGCTCGTAGGGGCAAGGTCGAGGCTGCGACTGCCTGTCCGCCGGCGACCAAACGGCTTGTAGGAGCTGGCCTCGCGGCCGCCCTTAGCCTCCCCCATCGGACCGGCTCAATATTCATGCAACCGCCGCCCACAGATCGACGGATCGATAAACTCGTCCATCTCCTCGTGCGAAATGCGACTCTGGTGGTTCCGGGGCCTAAAATCGCGGACGAAATTGGCGTGACGCGGGGCAAGGTATGGATCTGGATGGAGAAGTTGAGGGAACTTGGCGTGGAAATCAAAGGCCATCACGCCAGCGGTTACCAGCTCGAGAGCCTCCCGGACTTGCTAACTCCCAGTTTGGTGCAGGCAGAGTTGGGCAGCCAGGAGATTGGCGGAAAGATCATCCATTTTTTCAAGACCGACTCGACGAACACCGTTGCCTCCCGGCTGGCTGCGGACGGGGCGCCGCATGGCGCTGTGGTGGTGGCGGAGGAACAAACGGGCGGCCGCGGACGGCTCTGCCGGACGTGGTATTCCGAAAAGTCGAGCGGCATTTATGTGTCCATCATTTTGCGGCCGCCGCTTTCTCCCTCGGCCACACCGGGCATCACGCTGATGGCAGGCCTTGCCGCCCAGCAGGCCGTCTTGAACGCCACGGGACTTCGCCCGGACATTCGATGGCCCAATGATCTGTTGCTGAATGGCCGCAAAATTTGTGGCATCCTGACTGAGATGAACGCCGAAGTGGACCGCCTCCATTCGGTCGTCATCGGGATTGGGATCAACGTGAATCATCGTCAAATGCCGCCTGAGCTTCGCGAAATCGCCACCTCGTTGCGCATCGAAGGCCAAAAGACCTATTCGCGCATTCATATCCTGGCCGCTCTTTTAGGAGAAGTGCAAAAGCTCTATCATCTTCTGCTGGACCAAGGCACGGCGGCCATCGCCGCCAGGTGGGCGGCTTGTTCAAGCTTCGCGCGTGACAAGCGCGTGCGAGTGGTGACCGGCAAAGGTGAATTTCGCGGTACCACCCGGGGGCTTGACCCGAGCGGCGCCCTGCGCGTTTGTTTTGAGGATGGCCACGAGGAACCGTTGATTTCGGGTGAAGTCTTCGAGCTGAAGAGCAATGACCCGTGATAAGTGAACAGTGGTTAATGGTAAGTGGTGAGTGCCAAGTGGTGAGCGTCATGCAAGGAACCTGTTGCTTTTCACTTGCCCCTAACCACTGTTCACTTATCACTGTTTCTGGGCTTTCCCATGCTTCTTGTCATTGATGTCGGCAACACGAACACGGTGCTAGGCATCTTTCAGGGGGGAACTTTGCGCGCCCAGTGGCGCCTCACCACCAATCGCGCCCAGACGGCAGACGAGTATGGCATCCTGATCAAGAATCTCTTCCTGCTTGATGGCCACCGGCCGGACAGCGTCAAATCCATGATCATCGCCAGCGTCGTCCCTCCTCTGAACGGCATCCTGGCAGAGATGGCGGAGAAGTATTTTTCATTGAAGCCGCTTTTCCTTGAGCCTGGAACACGCACCGGGATGGCCATTCACTACGACAATCCGCAAGAGGTCGGAGCTGACCGTATCGCCAACAGCGTGGCGGCGTTCGAAAAGTATGGTGGGCCTTGCATCATCGTGGACTTTGGAACAGCGATCACCTTTGATGTGATTTCCGTGCTGGGCGAATATCTGGGCGGCGTCATCGCTCCGGGCATCGGCATTTCTTCCGAGGCGCTCTTCCAACGCGCCGCAAGATTGCCCCGTGTTGAGATTCGCGAGCCGCAAACGGTGATCGGCACGAACACCGTCTCCAGCATGCAAGCCGGCTTGTTTTATGGCGCGGTGGGGCTGGTAGATGGCATCCTGGACCGTCTCTACGCCGCCATGGGGCCGGAGACGCGCGTGGTGGCCACGGGTGGCCAAGCTTCCTGGGTTGCCCCCGCGTCAAAGTACAAACCGCCGGTGGATGCGTTTCTTACATTGGAAGGTCTGCGCATTATTTACGAGCGGAATCAGCCGCGGAAGCCAAAAGCCAAGTGACGAAGTGACCAGTGACAGGAGATGAGAGACGAGTGACAAGCAACAAGAGGAGGCTGGCCATTTTTTCTTGCCTCTTGTCACTCGTCACTGCCTTTGAGATCGCATTTGGAAAACTATTTCAACTACTTCACCGAAATCGAGCAGTGCTTTCAGCGATGCCGGGGTACGGCAATGATGCTTTCAACTCTTGACTGGGCCTTGATCGAAGCCTGGAAGGAAGCCGGCATTCCGCTTGAAGTGGTTGAGGCCGGCATCCATCGGTCCTTTGAAAAATTTGCAAAGCGTCCTGCCCGGTTTCAGAAGGTCAACAGCCTCGCCTACTGCGCGCAGGAGGTGTACAGGGCTGCCGAAGCAGCGGAGACCGATGCCATCCAAAGCGGCCTTTCGCCGGGCTCGAAGCCGGCATCGGATCCTTTCCCAATGAATGAACTGATTGCCCATCTCCGAAACCACCTCGAAGCTCTGAGGTCCTCGTCCCGCAATCAGCAGAAACTGGGGAAGGCTGCGCTGGCTGGTGAGATGGATGAGGTCGCAAAAGAGCTGGAGCAAATTATTGAAAATGGCTCGTCCGAAGGGTTCGGGAACCTGGAAGAACTCGAAAGGCGGCTCACCGCCCTCGAGGAAAAACTCGTTGCCTCACTCACCCGCGCCTCTTCAACCGATTTGCTGGTCCAGCTCCAGACCGAAGTGGATCGAGAACTGGCGCCTTTCCGGCGCAGAGTTCCCACGCCCCAATTCGAGTCGCTTGGCCGCCAATATTTCAAAAAGCGGCTCTTCGGCCATTATGGAATTCAGAGGTTGAGTTTGTTTTATCTCTGACGGGGCTGCGCGGATTCCGGGGAAGACAAAACCTTGATGCCTGGAACCCATTGAATGAGAGGATCCCAAAGAATCGAAGAAACGAGGTCCCTATCGGAGCCCTGTCGCGGGGTTCTTCTCCGCTCATCATGTTTCGGCCGCTACCGGGCCGCCGTCAGCGTTGCTTTGGATCTTGCATCAACCGTTTAAGGAGCTGAATCTGGCCGGCATGGTAAACGTCATGCAAGGCGATGCCCATAACATTGTCCGCTGCCGATTGGCCCTTGCGTCCCGCCGGTTCGGCAAGCCGCTTATCGCTCAACCCGGCGACGGCCTGGCGCAGTTCGCAGTGCTGGCCTTCCAGCAGAACCCGCCGCGCCTTCCAGGATTTCTCATTCCAGCTCCCCGCGTCCCCGTTCAGGTGAAACCAATTACTGCCTCGAACTGGGAAAGCCTCCCGGTCCGAGTTTGACAATCGCCGCCGCACCTGATGCTTCCAATAAGCGGCGTGAAGAACGATTTCCCGAATGCTGTGCCGGCCTTTATCCGGGACCCAGGCCGCCATTTCCGCAGTGATGCCGCGCAAGGAAGACTTCAGATTGGGACCGTGCCAAGCGGAGTGGTCGTAGGCTTCATCAATCAGATCGAGCAGAGTTTGAACGGCGGTGGGTTGCGGGTTTTTCGCCATATCACGGAACTCCTTTCAGGCAGAAGTGGCTTTGCCCCCGCCGCCGATTATATGCGCCCTGGTGCTTCGATGGAAGGGCTCATGATTGGAAAGGTTGTCGAGCTGTGCAATCTCGAGAAATGCCATTGTTAAAGAATCTTCACTGAGGTGCATTACTCACGCAACAGAGCGAATCCGATCTCATTGCCCAGGCCTTGCCCGTATGCCAAATGAATCCACAACATCGCAAAGGGCTCGAGGAGCCTTGCTATCGGCAGCTCACCGGCATCGACGGCGTCAAATCCGAGCTCCTTGACAAGACTCAGAACGGAGGCTTTTTTATCACCATCTCCACAAACAAACATTACCGGTGTGCCTTGCTTAAAACTTGGGTTATCCATCCGGTTAGACCCGATTTGGTTCATGGCCTTAAAGACCTGAGCGTCCTTGGCCCACTTGGCAACTTGTTCTGCGGCGGATGTATCAAATCCAAGCATCAGCCCGCTGAGGTCCGGCTTCAGAGGATTGGTGCAGTCGATGAGAATCTTTCCTTGCAAATCGCCGCATGATTCAATGGCCTCTCGCACCGCGTTCCACGGAGTGCAAACGACTATGACCTCAGAAGCTTGAGCCGCTTCCAAGTTCACCGCTACTTTGATATCGCCCTTGCCTTTGAGGAGCGATTGCGCGCGCGGATCTGAAGTGTCACGTACGCCAAAGACTACCTGATGGCCCCGTCGAGCCCAACCCAGGCCCAGCGTGCTGCCCACGTTTCCCGCGCCAATAATGGCAATTTTCATGACGGATTCTCCTTTTAGGTTCCTTGTCAAGAGTTTGAATCAGGGACGCCGAAGCTGCCCCGCTGAATTGTTAACACCATGATCGGCTTGCGCCGGCTATGCATTTCCGATGACGAGTATATTCATTGATTATGAGACCCTGTTTAGCTGTCTGATGGCCGATTACACCATAATCAGCCCCTGCCGCATGCCGCTGCTCACGGCCTCAGCCCGGTTTGAGACATCGAGCTTGTTAAAGATGGAAGCGATGTGAAACTTCACGGTGTGGCCGGAGATTTCAAGCCTCGCCGCAATTTCCTTGTTGGCGAGTCCCACTGCGATCAAACGCAGCACTTCGACCTCGCGGGCGGTGAGAGTTGTTCCAGGCGGTTGGGTCCGCACGGAATGTGTGGGCCGGACCGCCCGGACGTCAGTGAAAGAAGGATGAAGCACCACAAGCCCTGTAGCAACGGCTTCGATGGTGGCACGGACCTCTTGAGCGGAGGCGTCAAGAGGGAGTAGTGCAAACGAACCAGCGCGGACGGCATCCGCCATCTGGCCCGGCTCCAGGTCCTCCGCCAATAACACCAAGGCTGGTCCCTGCGGCCTGGCGGAAACACGCAAGGCTTCCCGCCAGGCAGAGATCGCGGCCTCCGCATCATCATCGTGATCAGTCCTGCCGTTTCCTGTGAAAACAACCACGTCAGGGTCGATCTCTTCCAAAGCGCGCGGCAGTTCCCGAACTTCATGCAGACTTCCTGCAAGCTCCAGTCCGCTGCCGCGCTTGACCATCGCCTCAAGCTCAGCGCACTCGACTTCCGATTGTGCGACAACCAGTACTCGAGTCATCGATGCTTCGTCCCGCGCAGGAAGCTCATGGTCCAAGACACTTGGCGCAAGGTTCGGGAGTTCATACAAGCCGTTTGACTCTTCACTCCAACACCGGTTCAGCGTTGATGGGGTCTTTCACCGACTTTGATCTCGAACTCGAAGGGCTTGCCTCCGCGCACCAGGGAGGCGATAATAGTCTTCCCCACAAATCCGGGCCCCAGTAATTCCTGAACGTCGCTGGTATCTTTTACGGGCTTGCCGTCCAGGGTTACAACCACATCTCCAACGAGGATTCCGGCTTGGCTCGCTGGGCCTCCAGGTTCCACACTCACCACTACGGCGCCACGATTGCCGGGTTGGGCCGATGCTTCCTGCCTCTCACTCGGAACAAGCACCGGGTAAAGTCCCAGTCCAAGATAGCCCCGGGCGATGTGGCCCTTTTGGAGAAGCGCCGTCACGACACGATTGACAGTTGCCGGTGGTATGGCGACGGCGCGCGTGCGCGAAAGGCCGGCCGTCAGGATGCCCAGGACGTTGCCCGCTCCATCCACCAGAGCGGCGCCGGAGAGCGTGGGATGCAGGTCAATTTCAACCCGCAGCAGGCGCTCGACTTCACCGCCGCGCCAGGTGCGCCACGATCCTGCGGCCACGCCCACCATGCCCAGGCTGGCTCGAGGCCCGCTTTCAACTCGGCCGACCGCCAATACCAGGTTTCCGGGTTTCAGTGATGAGGCTTGCCCCATCTCAGGAAGCTGGGCGCTCGCCCCGGCCACTTGAAGCACTGCCAGGTCGGTGCTGGGATCGCGCCCGGCGAGCTTAGCCTCCGCCGCGCTTCCGTCCGGCAGCATCACTTGAATCCCATCATCACGCCGCACCGTGTGATGGGCAGTAACGATAACGTCTTCGCGCCACAGGACGCCGCTCGAGAGCGCGTGCCGCCTGGCATGGATCGCCACCACACTGGCAGCGGCTTTCTCAACCGCAGCCGCAATTTCCCCGGAGAGCGCTTCGAAACTTGTCAGCTTTTCTGTTGCCATGATCTTTCACCACTTTCTTATTGGATTCGTGGAACCCAACGAAGGTCCCAACCACTCCAGCTTAGCGGTTTGAGAAAGGCTGCACATCCGCCGAATGGCTAGGTGACACTCGGATAAGTGGCCACCCCGCACGGGCTAGGAACCAAGCGAAGGAGTTGGTAGTGACGCAGTTTGCTGTAGCGGCGCTCGGAGCTTGCCCTGACAGGGAGCGCCGGAAACTGTTGAGAAATAAAGTTCGGCGGTCACAGACCGCCGCTACAGCAACCAAACTGCACCACTACCAAGGAGTCCGCTGCAGGGGGGATTCTGAAGGGAAGTAGTAAGGTTTGCTGTTGCGGCGATCTCTGAGCACTGCCGGGATTCCCGCATTCTGGGCCGCTACGGCGGCGATGAAGTGGAAAGAACTGGGCTGAAGGCCGGGTTGTTTCACCAGTTCTGAATGTTCGGCGGCTTCATCGTGGAACAGCGTTACCGGATCAATATAATGAGGGGACTAATATTACTATGTTAGGTCGTTGGGCGCACCGTCAGGGCATGGCTTCAGCCATGCCGTTGGCGGTGGTCCCGAGATTCGGGCTTTAGCCCCTGAGAACCTGTGAATAAACTCGTCGTGCCTGTCATCCTGAGTGAAGCGAAGGATCTAAGCATTTTGTTTTCAGTAAATGCCGAGATGCTTCGCTACGCTCAGCATGACATTTCCGGATTTTTTCACACCTTCTGAGGCCCTCAGCGGCTAAAGCCGCTTCTCCTTGCTTTGGGATTTGGCATGGCTGAAGCCATGCCCTGACGGTGCCTGATTCAACCTAACAAAGTAATACTAACAGGTGAGCAACCTTCCACTGTGGGCCCGGCAGCCGGGCTACAGCCCGGTGCGAATCGAATTTGCAAAATGCATCAGAATCGTTAAATGAACAGCCGTGAGGTTAATCCTGGCTCCAATGCAGGTCTTCGAGACATTCCTCGGTCAGTTTCCTCGTAATGTGTTCGATCATTTCAGGGGAGAGAGCCGATGGCGACATCCGGACCACCACCCTTTGCACAATCGCTTCGACCAGTTTCTGGTCGAGATTTTGGGCCGCAGTTGCTTCCAGGGCCATTACCGGTTCTGTTTTCTGCGGCTCGCCCGATGCATGGCCAAAGGCGGTTTCAAACAGATCCGCAACCTCTTCCCGGGCCCTGGGTTGTTCAACCAATTGACCCGGAGCCTGCGGCGGAGCCTTGGCACGGATGAGGCCGATACTTGAGAGGGCCACTTCGAGAAATGCTTCATTCAGAGCGGCCTCCGTCGGGATCTCCCAAGAAGGGTTTTCTTCCGGTTCGTTCGCCAATGCATGCTGTGCGGTACTGGAAGGAACGTCCAGCATAGAGGCGG
The DNA here is from genome assembly GCA_937900045.1 of uncultured Acidobacteriota bacterium. GTDB lineage: Bacteria > Acidobacteriota > Terriglobia > UBA7540 > UBA7540 > CALCEB01. The sequence continues at coordinate 5,440 of CALCEB010000039.1, read as the reverse complement.
GGGAACTCTCCAATTCTTTTTCAGCCCGGGCGCTGGTTGAAACATCGGGTGCAGAAGCCGAAGTGCCTTCCAATTCCTCCTCCGCAGCGGTTTGTTCAACGGTTTTCATTCCACGGATGATAGGCGGCATTTCAGAAGGTCCCTTGTCTTCCGCTTCACCGGCCAGAGGCGCCGGTACATGGCTAGAAGCAACCCCGGCATCCACAATCTTGGAAGGAGCTTCGGATGACCGGTTTCCCTCTAGCTCCCCGGCAGGTGTTTCCAGCTCGAGATTTGAATGCGTGTCTGGGATAGGCTCCGGTGATGCCTCCAACTCCTCGACTGTGGTTTCCACGGATGATTCAATTTCTTGGACCTTGGGCGCGACGAACGCTTCAGGATGATTTTCTTCAAGAGCTTCCTGCGGGTTTGTTGTCTCCTTCTCAGCTACTTCGATCAGGGCTGGCAAATGAAGTTCCGCAGTCAAATCGGGCAGTACTGCAAGAACCGGCTCCTCCATCCCTGCATGAATTTGTTCAACCGGCCCCATCTCCGGGAGCTTCCAATTTCCCAGTCTCGATCCCGCATCGTGTACGGGCGGGGTTAAAACCCCCGAAAGGGTCTGACCCTCGATATTGATCTCCCTAGAAATAGCTTCCGGTGCCGATTCCGCCGTCTCGGGAGTCTGTGGGGAAACTTGCATCTCAATGAGACTCGGCTCTGGGGCTGTTTCCTGGGCGGCGACGGCCGCGATGGGACTGGCAGCTTCCAGTTCCCCGAATGTGCTGGCGATTTCCGTTGAAGCATTTGCCATAAGAACAAAAAAGCTCTCTTCCGCTTGGGGCGCAGGAGAGGCAACTGCCGGCATCCCGTGCGTGCCGGCAAGCTCGCCGGGGGCGATTCCAGCTTCGGCAAAGCTTGGCAGGCCCTCTCCGGCAGCAGCCTGGGAGGGAGACGCAATTAAAAACTCGGTCCTATCCGGTTGCACGCTTGTGACGGCGGCCTGATGGCCTGATTCCCCTGCCGTGGTGAATTCGGCCTCCACCCTTTTCTCAACGGATTGAACTTCTTCTGACTCTCGCGCTGGCGATGCTGTTGCGAGGGCCGGAATCGCTTCGTAAAGCTCTTCCGGGCCTGCTTCTGAGGGAACTAGGGCGGCAAGTTCAGGCTCGAACAAACCCGCCCCTTCTGGAATCCCTGCAAAGCTGGCCTTCTGCGCCGGCCTATCGGTAAATGAGAACTCCTCGGGAGAAGGCGTTTGTTCCTGATATTTCCGTTCGTTGGATCCGGCCCCAGGGTGAGATTCTGAGGTTGCCGGACGTTCTTCCACCGCCTTTGGAACAAATTCCTCGACTCGCGCCAAAAGATCGATCTTGTTAAACGGCTTTCTCACGACGGCGTCAGCCCGGACGGCTTTGACCCGCTCTTGATCGAATGGGTCGGCATCGCTGAAGGCCAGAATCACCGGGATGCCGCCCAGCTCGGCCGATTTTTTCACGAAGTCGCAGACTTCGTAACCATCCCGCCCGGGCATGTCCACGTCGGCCAGAACCATGACCGGCTTGACGGTCGCGAGCTTCTTGATCGCTGCCACTCCGTTGGCCACCGTGACCACTTCCAGACCTTGCTCTGTGAGCATTTCCGTGGCCATCCTCTGGATGGTCATATTGTCGTCAGCCACTAAGATGATTCGCGACACAATCAATTCCTTTTCAGTAACGGGTCTATTTACCACTGAATAAATATCACCCGGCGAGCCACAAGTCAAGGCGCCCGGTTTGGGGGCAGTGTTTCAGTTCCTTTGCTGTAGCGGCGCTCTATGAGCGCCGAACTTGAATCCTCAACGGTTTCCGGCGCTCATAGAGCGCCGCTACAGCAAACTGCGTTACTACCGGTGTAGGGGATATTTCGGGACCGCCCAACTGCTCCGCGTGGCGGTCTTCAGCAAATCAAAACCCCCTCCTGCAAAATCTTTCGGTAGTTCTTCGTCAATTCTTGATTGCTTCTATAATCGTCATTTCTGATTGTCAGAGTTCGTGCTGTGGGCTCGCATTTTCCATTACAATGCCTGAGACGGATTCTTGACAGGTGGCGGGTGAATGTTCTCCGAACGGCTCATTGTGGTAGGAGGAGTGGCAGCAGGCCTGAGTGCGGCCAGCCAGGCGCGCCGGGTCAATCCCCAGCTCGAAATCATCGTTTACGAAAAAGGGCCAGACATTTCCTATTCCGCGTGCGGGCTTCCTTATTTCATCTCCCGGGCCGTGCGTCAGGCGGATGATTTGCGCGTTTATTCGCCAGAATTCTTCCGGGAGCGGCGGAATATTCAGGTGCTCACCCATCACGAGGTTCGCGACCTTTCAACCAGTCGCAGGCGCGTGACCGTTGCCGTTCCCGGTGGCGGCTTGTTCGAAGTTCACTACGATCACTTGGTGCTGGCCACCGGCGCGGAACCGGCTCGTCCCCAGATCGCTGGAATCGACCTTCCCGGCGTTTTCCATGTGAACGACTTGCAATCGGCGCTTGCCCTCCATCGCTTTCTCGAAGCGAAACGCCCGCGCCAAGCGGTCATCATCGGCGGGGGGTATATCGGTCTGGAGATGGCGGAGGCATTGGCCACGCAGGGCATCGAAGTGACGCTGGTGGAGCGTTCCAAAACGCTTTTTGAGTCCGTCGATGAGGAGATTTCAGCCATCGTGGATCAGGAGTTATCCGCAAGGGGCGTGAAGGCCATCCGGGGAGTCACAGTAACGGCTCTCCTTGCCGGAGGTGGCGGGCAAGTGCAGCGCGTGGTCTGGCAGGGTGGTGACAGCAGCGGAGCGGAGGCCGATTTCGTGGTGCTGGCGACCGGAGTCCGTCCCCGCACGCGCTTGGCGGTGGAAGCGGGCATCCAACTGGGTCCCACCGGCGCCATCGCCGTGAACGAATATATGGAAACCAGCGCCGCAGCGGTGTTTGCAGCCGGGGATTGTGCGGAGTCCTTCCATCGGGTGAGCGAGCGTCCCACGTACGTTCCGCTGGGCACCACGGCCAACAAGCAGGGCCGCGTGGCCGGCCAAAACGCGGGAGGCATCCGCGCCCGCTTCCACGGGATCGTGGGCACGGCGGCTCTCCAGGTCTTTTCGCTGGAAGTCGCCCGCACTGGCTTGAGCCTTGCGGACGCCCATGTTGCCGGATTCCGTCCCCGCCATGCCATTGCGCGCGCGGCGAATCGAGCCCGTTATCTGGGCGGCAAGGACCTGACCGTGATGCTGGTGGCGGACCCTGCTAGCGGCCGTCTGCTCGGCGCGCAGATGGCGGGGCCCGAAGGGGTCGCCAAGCGCATCGATGTGTTTGCGACGGCGCTCGAAGCCCGGATGACCGTCGAACAGATCGCTCAACTTGACCTCAGTTACGCTCCGCCCTTTGCCCCCGTGTGGGATCCGGTCCTGATAGGCGCGCAAGAGATGCTGCGCGAGCTAAAACGCTGAAGGCGCTTTCAGTAGATTCTTGAGAGCGAAACCAACCCGCCTCAGATATCATGGGATAAATTTGAATCCGTTTCCATCCTTCGGTAGCGGCGCAGTTTGCTGTAGCGGCGCTCTATGAGCGCCGGAAACCGTTGAGGATACAAGTTCGGCGCTCATAGAGCGCCGCTACAGCAAACAAACTGAGACACTACCCATCCTTACCCTTGCGTTTTTCGCGCCTGGCGTGACGCTTTTGTGTTGTGAACGCTTGCCTCACGACATTAAGATTGGTGTAGGCCGTCATTTCCACCGCTCCATTTGATTCTGGCGGCCCTTTCACCTTGGAGGTGCGCAATGGCTGCTACAACCGCCAAGAAAACCGCTATTCCGTTCGAGCTATCAACCTTGGATGGAAACAAACAATCGTGGAAGGACGGCTTGGCCAAAGGCCCGGTGTTGCTTGCCTTCTTCAAAGTCGGATGCCCGACCTGCCAGTTCACCTTCCCGTTTCTGGAGCGGATTCATCAGCGCTTCAGGGATCGTGGCGTTCAAATCTGGGGAATCTCCCAGGACACTGCGCAGGACACCCGCAAATTCGCCCAGGCATATGGAGTTACCTTTCCCATCCTCATTGACGAAAAGCCTTATAAGGTCTCGGCCCAGTACCAGGTGCAATTTGTCCCGTCGCTTTTCCTGGTTACGCCGGACGGCCACGTGGAAATTTCCGGAGACGGATTTGCAAAACAGGATTTGCTCGGCATCCACCGGTATTTTGTGGAGCATTATTCAACCACACCGCCGCCCCTTTTCGGCGCCGATGAGAAGATTCCTGAATATAAGCCCGGTTGAACTTCCAAAGCTTAGCCCCCGGTGGGGGCAACCGGCTCCGGGCGGAGATTGGCCGCGTTGAAGCTGGAATTCTGAGTCTCAGCCAGTCGTTCTCCGCCCCCTTTTTGTGGCTTCGCGCCTTTGCGTGATGCTTCTTATAGAATAAGCCAGTGGTTTGAAATACCCGGATTCGGTCAACCTTCCAATATGCGCAAACTTCCAAAACCCAAACCTCTTCGCGCCTCCAAGCTCGTCAAACAAAAAGCGCGGGCTCTCATCGGTTCGCCCAAACCCTCGCGGCCTCTCGAGGCCCGCAAGGACAAGCCTCCCAAGCACAAGAAGCGGGCTGCAACCCTGGCGTCTGAAGGGTAGTCCTGCTTTTTCCGCTTGATGCGTTGCTTCATACCGCGAGCGGGCTTTTCGCGGCTACCTGCTCTACCTTGGCCAGGTTGCAAGCCCTTTTGCTTTTATAGGAAGCACAGATGTAATCTAAAGGTGGGTTGGATTCCACCGTCACAGCGGGCGAGCAGGTGAAGCATTGGATGGCAGCAAGCTTGAACCCATTCTGGAAGAAATTAGATTGCTGGCTGCTTCCGAGCGGGTTCGAATCACCCAACACGCTCATCAGGAGATGATCGAGGAGGCAATCCGCCTTGACGATGTCCTGGAAGCGATACGAACCGCAGAAATTCTGGAAAGCTATCCCGAGCATCGCCGTGGCCCGTGTTGTTTGTTGAACGGTTCGGCTCGCACCGGGCGCCCGCTTCATATCGTGTGTACGACGGCCCGCCCTCTTCTGATTGTCATTACAGTTTATGAGCCAAAGTTGCCGAAATGGATAAGCGCGACGCAAAGGAGGCCGCGATGAATTGTTCCGTGGAAGGCTGCCCAGGAGAGTATGAGGAGCAAACTGTGGTTCACACGGTGCGTTACCAGGGTGATGTGGTTGTGATTGACCACGTTCCTGCGGAAGTCTGCACAGTCTGCGGCGACGTTTTGTTGAAGCCCGAAACGGTGCGAAGGATTGAAGGTCTGCTTAAGGAAATGGGCCAGCCGGCACGGAGGGTTCCATTGTTCGAATTTGCCTGACCCCTCACCCCGGCCCTCTCCCCGCAAGCGGGGAGAGGGTGCCGCAGTTTGCTGTAGCGGCGCTCTATGAGCGCCGGAAGGTGTTGATAAATAAAATT
>CALCEB010000038.1 GCA_937900045.1 uncultured Acidobacteriota bacterium | reverse complement strand
GTCTTGGAAGCCGCTTTCGGAGATGTGCTTGGCGTCACCACCGTCAGCATTTTGCTGGGATTCGAGCAGAATTCCCAACCCTTGGTGGCAACCGTCATTTTCCATGAAGCACTTCGGATGCTGGCCAGCGTTGTGGTTCCCATCTTGGCCGGGGCCGCATGGTCACGTCTAGCCCGCAAGCTTTCCGAGGAGCGATTCTGGCAGTCTTTGACATTTTCGTTCGTACTCCTGCTCTACGCAGGCTCGCAGGCCCTGTTGCACAACGGTCTGCTTGCGGTGTTGACCTTCGGCTTGACATTGGCCAACCAGCCCGGCTTCAACATATCCACCGTTGAGCCCGGACTGGAAATCGAAGCGACTCCATCCGAACATCACGTTGAAATTCTGCAGTTCCACTCCGAACTGGCTTTCTTGGTGCGAACATTTTTCTTTGTGTTGCTGGGAGCGGTGGTGAAATTTTCAGGGATTCGGGGGGATCTTTGGCTGGTTGTGGTCACAGCATTGGCTTTGATCTTGGCTCGCTGGCTGGGCCTGCAAGTCACAACCTTGGTCTGGCATGGAATTGACCGCCGCGAAAAGGAAATTGCATTTTGGTTGCTTCCCCGGGGCCTGATTACGGCAGTGCTGGCCATTCAAATATATGGTACGGGCGGGCAAGCGTTCCGCTTTCTTCCCGGCTTGGCATTCGTCATCATCCTGATCACCAATGCTCTGGTCGTAGTGGGCACTTGGCGAACCCATCAGGCAGCCTGACGTTTCAGCTTTAATTCATCTTTATTTCTTCTTCGTTCCCGCTCCATCAGGGCCTACGCCGTATCATTCACGAACTTCCTTGGAGGGCCGTCAGGGTAGGATTTCAACCGTGCTGTCCGGACGGCCCTGAATATTGTGGTAACTTCGCGCCCAGACCGGGCAAGCTTATTTAATGGCCCACAACGCCTTGAATTTGACAGGCTTACCGGATGGGCAATATGATAAGGAATATCATATTTGGGAGGGGGTTTTCGAGGCTTCGGAATGGGAAGTTTTGGGGAAAGTCTTAGGCGCGAGCGCGAGATGCGGGGCGTGACACTCGAGGAAATATCCGACAACACCAAGATCAGTGTTCGCTTCCTCGACGCCCTGGAGACCGAACAGTTTTCCAAGCTGCCGGGTGGTATTTTCACCCGGAGTTTCATTCGCTCCTACGCCAATTACTTGGGTCTTGACCCCGAGCAAGTTCTTGCCGAATACCAGTCCGTGTTCCCGCCGAAGAATGAAGAAGACTTCTCGCGGATCGGTGTTAACCATGCGGTCGGCAGCTCGCACGCTGGGGGCCGTACGTTACTTGCCTGGATAATTGCCGCCATTTTGCTTGCCGGGGGCTATGCGCTCTTCCGTTATTCCCATCAGCGAACGGACGCAACAGCCAGCTTCGGCAACCTTCCGCAAGCTGCTAAAGCGGCACCCTTCACCCCAACTCCGGAAACCGCTGCTGCCAATTCGCAGGCGAATGCCACGACGTCCCCAGGAATTCAGAGTTCGGCGGCAGATGGGGCCATGGACACGGAGAATAGCTCGCACCCCCCGCCAAGTAGCACCGTGGCCTCCAACGAAGCGAGCCCATCAAACGGCATCTCGAGAGGCGAATCTTCTCCATCAGCAAGCGGCCTAGCGCCACGCAATACACCTCCCGGGTCCGAAACCGCTGCGGGAAACATCCGTCCCGCAGGAACCCAAACTCCCAGCGAACCGGCCGGGACTGTGGCGGAGCCTACCAAGATTCTGGGCGAAGGCAACATGGTGTTGCAGATTGCAGCCACAGAGCGATCCTGGGTCGCCGTTGAATGTGACGGCAAGACTCTTCTCCAACGAATCCTGAATCCCAACGAAGTTCGCACTCTGCGCGCCAGTAACTCCATCAACGTCACCACTGGCAACGCCCAAGGCATCACTCTGACCCTGAACGGGCAAGCCTTGAAGCCATTAGGACGTTACGGCGAAGTGAAGACGATTCGTCTGACCTTGGCCGATCTTAAAAAACCCACTCCCAATCCTTGAGGTGAGCGCGATCGCGAAAACACTTGCCGAAACGCTGCGCGAACAGGCCACGCCTGCTGTGGTTCGCCGCAAAGGGGCGAAAGGCGAGCTTCCCGTCTCTTCGATAGAAAAAATCCATATTCTCGTGTACCTGACTCAAGACCCCGACCCGGAAATTGCCCGCCAGGCGATTGAAACCCTCGACCAAACTGGACGGGAGGAGCTTCTTACGGTGCTTCAGGACCCCGAGACTCCCTTGGCGGTCTTAGACTTCGCCGCCAATCACTTGGTTGAAAAGCGTGAAGATCTGTTGGACGCGCTCTTGAAAAACCCTGCTTTTCACAACAGCCCCCCTTTGCCGCAAGAGAAGGAGGTGGAAGCCAGCCGGAATCCCGTGATCGAAGCACTTGAGTCCAGCTCGACCGTGGCCGCTCCGCCGGATCGGGTCAGCGAAGCGGCGGTCGCCCATCCCAGAGAGTCCGTTCTCCAGAAGCTCAGCAAGCTTTCGCCTGCCGAAAAGATCAAGCGGGCGCTGATGGGAAGCCAGGAGGAACGTCTGGTTTTAATCCGCGATTCCAACAAGTCCGTCGCCCGGGCCGTGGTTCAATCGCCCAAATTGACCGATGCTGAGGTCGAGGCTATCGCTTCCATGCGGAACGTCATGGAGGAAGTGCTCCGGGCGCTCGCGCAAAATCGCACCCATTTGAAACATTACGGCGTGGTTCGCGCCTTGGTGGGCAATCCGCGCGTCCCTATCGACATTACCCTTCCCCTGATCAGCCGGCTGAATGACCGGGACTTGAAAATGCTCGCCCTTGACCGGAATCTTCCCGAAGTGCTTCGCACCATGGCTGCGAAAAGTCTCCGCGAGCGTAAGGCGACGCGAGGTCCCGCCCTTCCCAAGAAGCACTAGCCCGGATTTTCCACCTCATGGTTTGGATTATTTGTGATCTTGCTGGCAGTTCGCCGGGACAAGAAGCATCACCGCGAACCCAAGAATCGAGGCGATCATCAGAAAAGCCATGGGCCAGACCGCCGAAAAATGGGCGAGAGCGCCCGCCACAGCTCCTCCAGTGAAGCTGCCGAAATATTGCAGAGTCTGAAATGATCCCATCGCAGTTCCATAGGAAGTCTCGTGGGTCACGCGCGTCACCAGACTTGGCAGGATCGGCTCCAGCCCGGTAAACCCAACCAGGAAGAGCGACCCCGGAACTAGCACGGCGGCCAAGTGATGGGGAGACAGGCCGGCCGAGGACGGGCGGAACAGGAGCAGGCTGCTGATCAGCATAAGGATGAAAGCCGTTGCGGTAAGACTACGGCTCCAACCGCGGTCGGCGCCCCTTGAGAACAGGAACATCGTGACGCCGCTCGTCAGAATCATAGGGACGAGGACGATCCAATAGCGGGTCAGGGGCAAGTGATGCCGTTCGGTAAGGATTAGCGGGAAGAAGAACCAGAAAGCGGTCATGAAGACGTTCATCAGGAAGCCGCCGAAGTCAAGCAGGATGAGGGGCCGCGACTTCAGAACCCTTGTGACCGGCGTCAGAGGAACTCTTCGGGGTGGGGTTTCCGGCAGGCTTCGCGCCAACACGAAAACCGTAGCCGTGCCCAGAATTCCGGTAATCCAAAACAGCCAATCCGGACGGAATAATCCAGCGATGACCGGTCCACCCATAACTCCCACGATAAACGCAATGCCAATGGGAATTCCAAGAAGAGCAAAACCCGTCGAGCGGCGCTCCCCTGGAATGTGGTCTGCGACCGTAGCGAAGGCGGTCGATGTGATGGTGCCCATGCCTTGAATAAAGCGGGCCACAATGAGCTCTACGATCCTGAGTGCGGGCGGGAACCAACCAGGAATGGCGCAGAGGAACGATCCCAAGCTGAAAACCGCCATGCCAAGAATCAGGACTTTTCTGCGCCCCAGGCGGTCGGATAGGCGTCCCATGGGAATGGCTGTGCACGCCACAGCCATTCCGTAAACTCCAAATGCCACGCCCACCAGAAAACGCGAGTGCGTAAACTCCAGCCCATAGAGTGTGAAGACGGGCAGGATCAAGAACAGGCCTAACATGCGCAGTCCCACTGCGCCAGCCAGCGCTCCCAGAATTTTCTTCTGATTGAAGGTGAAAGAAAGTGGCGGAGTTTTGGTCACCGTTGACATCTGCGAGTCTTGTCGAATCGAGTATCCTGTGGGGGAGCAGGCGTCGCAAGCTGGGCCCAAGGCTGATTGCGGCAAGGCGCCCGTGACGCTAAAGCCAGTTCTGCATTCCGGATCCCTCATTTATGCCGCAAGCCGGGCCAGATATCGCCATCCAGCTCTACTGGAGCGCCGCTCCTTCGGGGTACTCCACGAACTCCGCAGTAACCTTCGAGGGAATCAACCCTTTATCAAAGGCGTGGTCAAGCAGGGTCTGAACCGCTTTACGGCCCTTTTCGCCATAATCCAACGTCCAGTGGTTAACATACATGGAAACAAAATGATCCGCCGTCGAATGGTCCAGGCCGCGGGCAAACTGCATCGCATACTCCAGGGCTTCTTCGCGATGCTCGAGGCTGTAGCGGATGCTCTCGCGAAGCACCTTTGCTACCGACTGTACTGTGGATTTACCCAGCGACCTGCGGATGACATTGCCCCCTAGAGGCAGTGGCAGGCCGGTGGCCTGATGCCACCATTCCCCCAGATCCACCACCTTGTTCAATCCTTCTTGGGCGTAGGTAAGCTGCCCTTCGTGGATCACCACTCCCGCCTCGGCCTCACCTCGCGCCACACAGGGCAGCACTTCGTCAAATGAAACGAAGATGGGATCCACTTCCGGTTCGTATAAGAGAAGGGTGAGATACGCCGTAGTCAGTTTTCCCGGAACGGCCACGCGCCTCTGTTTCAAATTGTCAGCAGCGATCGGGCTTTTTGAAACGATCATAGGCCCATAACGCTCCCCGAAGCTGGCGCCACAAGGGAGCAACATGTACTGATCCGCCAGAAATGGATAAGCGAAGAAGGAAACGGCGCTGATGTCGTAAACACCTTGCAGGGCCTTCTGATTCAAACTTTGAATGTCCTCGAGGACGTGGGTGAATTTTATGCCCGACGTCGCGATCTTGCGCGTCGCCAGGGCATAGAACATAAAAGCATCGTCCGAATCCGGGCTGTGAGCAAGCTTCAACTCAGGGGCCTGCCTCAAGACGCGCTGAACCTCTTCCTTCGGCGAAAGCGCCATAGATTCCCCTCGTAATCTGTGCCGTGGATTTTTCTTTTCATCGTAGCATAAGGCGCCCACCCTTACAAAGACGGGCCCCGCCGCTACAGCGAACAAACTGCGCCACGACTCGTCCGCCTTTGGCTCTAGCCGTTTGCTGAGAGCCCGTTCCTGGAAGGGCAGGGTTTCAAACCCGCCGAAGCGTAACTCAAAATAAAGGAAAATTTTGTTTTTCGCACGCCGGCAGGATTAATTCCCCTGCTTTCCGACACAGTTCCCGCCCCTGGCATATTGGTCCTAGCCCGAACCGAATTAAGCGCCCGCAGCGCTTCTGCCGCCACGTCGGAGTTCCGGTCGCGCGTCAAGTGATCGAGCGGCGTGATACTCGATGCATCTCCGGTGTACATGAGTACCCCACAGATCCCTTCGCGCACCCGCGCGCTCCTGCTGTTCATCAGGGGATACAGCTCTTGAAGATAGGTCTTGTCGCGCGTCAGCTCGATGAGATAAGTCCGCGCATTGTCCGATTGCGTCCGCGAATCAAACCCGTTCACCAGGTCCTTCAGATGGCTCTGTTGGCCGAGGGCCGTAAAGGCGTAGGCCATCGCCAGCCTCACGCCGCTGTCTTTTTCAACTTTCGACCGCTTCTCAAGCTCCGGCAGGGCTTTTGCATCGTGCACCCGAGCCATGCCCTCGGCAGCGTAAGTCCGGTCCGTTTTGTCATCACTCCAGAGCGCCTTAATAAAGATGGGCAGAGACACCGGATCACCAATATAAGCCAATCCCTGGAGCGCTGACTGGCGAACATCCTTGTCCTGGTCGTTCTGATAAATCGCCTGGAGCTTCGGCACGGCCTGCCGGGTGCGCAGGATACCGGTGGTAACCGCAGCCTGTTTCTTCACATTCTTATCGGGCGAGCTCAGCAGATCCACCAACTTGGGACCGGCCGTGATGTCCTCGGTCTTCGAGAGGGCCACCAGCGCATTCACCGCCAGTTCCGAATCTGTGGAGTGGGCCGCCATCACCAAATCCGGCACGGAAGGCCGGGCCACCAGGATGCCGAGTCCCCGCGCCGCTTCGCGCGCCGGAGTGATAGATCGCGTGTCCTGCATGGCGGCGATGAGGGCGGTGATGACGCTGGGATTCACTTGAATGCCGGGATCGATGCGCGTGTCCTGGCTGTTGAACATGCTCTTGGCGCGATTATAATTCCTTTTGAGAAATCCGCTGACTCCCAGGCTTGGCAAATGCGCGGTGTAGTAACTCACGGCTGCTTGCACGGCAAATGTGCGCACGGTGGGGTCCGTGTCCTTGGTGGCTGTGAGCAGCGCGGCCAAGGACTGCGAATTGCGGAACTGCGCCAGCGCCAGGATGACTTCTTTGCGGACTTTGGTGCTGGGATCATTCAGCGCCGCAGCCAGCGGCGGAATCGCCGCCACCTGTCCGCTTTGGCCAAGCTGCTTGGCTGCGCTAACGCGGGCGGACTCATCCGTGCTCTTCAGTTGTTGGACGAGGGCGCTGACGTCACTCGTGGAATTGTCTGCCGCTGGCGCCGCCTTGCCGGACGTAGCGAAGCCCGTGCCAAACAATATGCAGGCAAGCCACAGAATGAGTTGCAGAAAAAGTGAGATTGACCTGAATGACGAAATCATTCCTTACCTTCAGATGAATGAGAGTTGAGGGCTGCCGGCCGAAGCTTCTTTTTTACTCGCCTGCCCCCAGGCCAGCCATCGTGCCACCCATGCGGCGGACGAGCCAGGGCAGCGGCACTCCGAGCATGACGATCTTCACGATGTCACTCACAACGAACGGATAGAATCCCAGCATCAGCGCGTTGCGAACAGAGCCACCCCAAACCGCCCATAACCAAGTCACGCCCCCTGCAAGGACAGCAGCGTTTGCGGCAATCAACGCCAGCGCCAGCGTCCAGGTCCTGCGGCTTGCGCCTCGCTCGACGAGCCAACCGAGCAGTGCGGCCGCAATCGGAAAACTGAGCAGGTAGCCACCACCGGCCCCCAGCAGGTGGGTGAGTGAAGACGCGCCCCCCGCAAACACCGGCAGACCCGCCACACCCAGACCAAGGTAAACAATTTGAGAAAGAAACCCTCGCCTGCTGCCCAGTACCGCCCCGCTGGCGAGCACCGCCAGGGTCTGTCCGGTGAGCGGCACGGGAGTAACGGGCAGGCGAACATAAAATTGGGCGAACACCGCCGTGAGCAGTGCAAAACCCGAAATCCACAACGCATCCCAAACGATGCTTTCCGTCGAAGCAAAATGATCTACCAGGACGTTTGACGAAGCGCGCGTCATTGCTCTCCTCAGCTTCCTTTTGGGTAGTGGTGCAGTCTGCTGCAGCGGCGCTACCCCTTTTTGGCGCTGCTTGACTTGCTTGTGGCTCTGGACTGGCCCGAAACCCCAAAGCAGACCAGACATTCTGCCCGCCAGAACCAACACGAACTCCCGTCAGGTTCGTGGCAATTGAGCATTATATCTCAACTCCCCGGTGCCATGTTGGCCAACACGAGGAGTGGGAGCAATCCATTGCGAATGCTCTGACCCTGATCCGCTCCGCTGGCTCCGCCAAGCCGGTTGATACGTTTCTCCGGGGAAGGCAGCGGCCGTCCGCACCTTGGTTTGAATCTGCAATAGAAGCATCACCTGAACATATATTGCGATTGACAACAAAGGACATTCCGGCTTTGTCTCTAAACCGCCCGCCGAGCGTGAGGCGCTAGCCCGGTCCGCGAGACTCCTTTTGGTTGGCTTGGAATGGGGTAGATCGCTTCCCCCCTTCGGCGGTCTGAAGCTTGTTCCCGCATCGAAAAAGTCAACATTCGCCCTCCTGCCGGGAAGGCTGCATGCCGCCCAATGGTATCCCCAGGCCACTAACCCAAACCATCTCGCCAAAATGCTTTTCTCCGTGCGAAGGCCAGTAAAATCGTATAGATTTTTGGACATAGCAATATGACATGGCCGAAAGGCCACAAAGCGAGGGGAGTTAACTTCCAGAATATAATAACTGATTAGTAAACAACTGTCAATCAAAATTTATATGCGCGGTGCGGCGGGATATGAAGAGGATACGAAGAGAATGGTGGACGCGAAGGGATTCGAACCCTCGACCTCAGCGTTGCGAACGCCGCGCTCTCCCAACTGAGCTACGCGCCCCAATCGTGCAGCGAAAACTTGAATTAATATAACACGGCGGTCAGAGGGGGACAACTGAGACAGACCGGGGTGCTAAGCCGTGATGGGCTGGATTGTAAATGATGGCAGATCGTAGCTACGGACCTGCCTTTCGTTGTTACTCTTGAGTAGGCGGAGTAGTCCAGGCCGCCACGAGCAAGCAGGGTGTGGTTTCCCGCTTTCGCGGGAATGACTGTCTCTCTGGTTTCGCCTTCGCAGGAATGACGGAGATGACGGCCAGGGTCCTGAACACTCTGTGCCGAAGCGAAGCTCCGCCAGGGTGACTGGAGAAAGGTAAACCGGCTTATTCCGAGTGAACGCCGCGACGTCGGCGGGGGCTAGCGCGCCACGACTTAACCGGGAAATCTCAGGACCGCCATGCGAGGGCCGTGGTAAACTTCCTGTTTTCGGCAGGAGGCCGCCTTGAAAACCCGCCTGATGCTCTTGCTCCTGATGATTTGTACGCCCCTTCTGGCTCAGCAGCCGTCCGTTCCCGTCATCGATTACCAATCGGTCCCGAATCTGCTCAAACTTCCCCCTCACCTCTATTTGGGGGAGGCAGCGGGAGTGGCTGTGAATTCCAACGGTCACATTTTTGTTTACAGCCGCAGCCGGCACACCCAACTTCTGGAGTTTGACGCCGAAGGGAACTACCTTCGGACGATTGGCGATGACCTTTACGGTTTCGTGTTCGCTCATAGTGTGCGAATCGACAAAAATGACAACATTTGGTGCGTGGACGAAGGCTCGAACATGGTCATCGAATTCAGTCCGGAGGGGCGAGTGTTGATGGTTTTCGGCAGAAGGCCGGAACCTGTGGAACATGTGCTTCCCGGACAACCCGAGCCGCCACGGCCGGACTGGATGTTCAACCGGCCCACCGATGTCGCCTGGGATGCGGCGGGAGACATCTTCGTCAGCGACGGCTACGTCAACTCGCGTGTGGTGAAATACGATAAAGACGGCGCCTGGGTGAAGGCCTGGGGCAAACGCGGCGCGGCTCCCGGAGAGTTTCACACCCCGCATTCGATCGTGGCGGATGCGAAGGGAAATGTCTACGTGGGCGACCGCGAAAACCGGCGGATTCAGGTGTTCGATTCGAATGGGAATTTCTTGAAGCAGTGGACCAACGTCGGGGCTCCGTGGGCGCTGTGCATCACGCCGGGACCTCAGCAGTTCATCTACAGCTCGGATTCCGTTCCGGGCCGGATTTACAAGCTCGACCTGAATGGCAACCTCCTTGGAGCGTTCGGAAAGGCTGGCAAGCCACTTGGCCAGTTTGGCTGGGTCCACGAAATGGCGTGTCCGTCTGAAAATGTTCTGTTTGTCGCGGAACTCCTGAACTGGCGAGTTCAGAAATTGATATTGCATCCGGAACGCTAGAACACCCAGCCTCCGTGAAGCGATGGCATTGCCGCTGAGTCAAGAGTATTCAGTCCCAACACCTCTCAAGTAGGCTGCGGAAAAATTCTTTAGGCTGTCATTCTGAGACCTTCGCTTGTCATTCAGAGCAAAGCGAGGAATCCCTGTATTTCGCTCAGGGTAAACTCCGCGAAGAATCTCTGCATTTTGAGAGTCAAGCACTTACGAGATTCTTCGTCGCCTGCGGCTCCTCAGAATGACAGGACAGCAGGATTTTTCCGTAGCCTGCTAGGTCGAACCTTCCGGAATGAGATCGACTCCGAAACGAATTTCATGGAAGGATTGATGATGGAAGTTCTTGTAATCGGCGCAGGGGTTGCAGGTCTGGCGGCAGCGCAAACCTTGGCCGCCAAAGGAGTGAAGGTGCGCATCATCGAAGGCCGGAACCGGATTGGCGGGCGGATTCTCACAGTTCAGGACCCGGTATTGCCGATGCCGGTTGAGCTCGGAGCCGAATTCATCCATGGCAGGCCGGAAGAACTTTTCACGATCTCCCGTAAAGCGGGCCTCCCGACGGCGGAAGTCGCCGGGAGGCACGTTTTCCATCAGAACGGAAAGTCTACGCAGCGTGATGAACTGTATCCGGAGGTCGAGGAAATCTTCGAGCGGATGCTGGACCCGGGTCTTCCCGATCAAACGTTTTTGGAGTTTCTGGGAAAGGTGAACGGGAACCCGGCGGCGGCGCGCTGGGCCACCGCTTATGTTGAGGGCTTCAACGCGGCGCGGGCGGACCTGATCAGTATTCATGCGCTCGCCCATGAAATGCGCGCCTCGGATCAGATCGAAGGCGAGAAAGCCTTTCGATTCAAAGACGGCTACGATCGCGTTGCAGAGTGGCTGTGGCAGGAGTGCGGCGCTCATTCTGTAGCGCTCGAACTCGAAAACATCGTGACCTGCTTGAAGTGGCGCCATGGCCGCATAGAAGCCAGGGGAATTGCACTCGAGAATAATTCGCAATTCGCATTCCCGGCAGACCGGGCGGTTGTTACGGTGCCGCTCGGCGTGCTGAAAGCGCCGCCGGATGCTCCCGGGGCAATTCGTTTCGAGCCCGAACTGCTGGAGCTCCATGCCGCGTTAGAACGGCTGGAAATGGGCCAAGCGATGCGAATCACGCTGGCGATGGAACGCGGTTTCTGGGAGGCGCACGAGGCGTTATCTCATGCCGGATTCATCCACTCTGAGGACGAAGCTTTTCCGGCGTGGTGGCCCTCCATCCCTGGCCAAGATTCCGCTCGCGGCCGCGCCATCACTGGCTGGGCCGGCGGGCCCAAGGCGGAGAAACTCACTCAGTTGAGCGATTCGGAAGTGGCTGAGCTCGCCATCGATTCACTGGCTCACATCATCGGCGCGAATCGCGAGACAATTGGCCGGCAGGTGGCGCGGCGTTACATCCACAACTGGCGGAATGACCCTCTGGCCCGGGGCGCTTACAGCTACGCGCGCGTGGGCGGCCAGGAAGCGCGCGGGATCCTTGCCACGCCGGTTATGGGCACGCTCTATTTCGCCGGAGAGGCTACGAACACGGAGGGCCACAGCGCCACCGTGCATGGCGCGATCGCCAGCGGCCGGCGAGCCGCGCGGGACATTCTCAGAACTTAGCGAACGCGCGCCTCAAACTGATGAATCGCCTCCTCATCCATTCCACCCAGCGCGGTTACGCTACCCACATCATAGACCCTCAACTCCGCTGGACGGCCCGCGTGGCGCGGAACGGCCAGGTAGAACCGGTCGAGTTGCGGCGCAAAGAAGGAAGTTCGCGCGCCGGGAGCGGTTTCAATCCTGGCAATGGAAACGTAGTGGTTGGGATCGCGTTGCTGGATGACGGAAATAATGCCCTCGCCTCCCGAAATGTATATTCGTTTGCGGGCCGCATCGTACCAAACGTCATCAGCGTCTCCAACGCAGGGTATCCGCGCCATAACCTTTCCAGTGGCCGTATCCAGAGCGATCATTTCCGCGGGATGGCGGCAAACCACAAACAGGCGGTGACCGGATTCGTCCAAGGCCATCGGAAAATTGTCGCGCGCGGCTTCGAGCTTCCACTGCGTGATCACTTTGCGCCGGGCGCGATCCACCACGTCGATCACGTGACCCGCCGAAGGGAGATTCACAAAAATCCGGTGGTTTGAAGTTTCCATCTGGAAGGACTCTGGATGAGCATCAAGCCGGATCGTCCCCAGCAATTTCCCGGTCCCGGCGTCCAGGATGCCGATCTCCCCTTCGCCGTAACCCACTAAGACTTGATGCGCGGTTGCATCGTAGCGCACATTATCCGCGTCACTCGCAAAACGAATGACCTGGAGAAGCTTGTAAGTGTTATCGGCAAAAACGCGGCAGGCGCCGTCCCCTCCGTTCGCCACAAAAATGCGGCGGGATTCCGCAACGTAGACCACCCCTTGCGGCTCGCGCAAGCCGGGGACGGTGTGGATCCGCTTGTTGGCGCGCAGGTCGAAGACTTCCAGGGTGTTATTCCCCAACGCGGACATGAAGAGCCGGCGGCCATGGAGATCAATCCCGAAGTGGTCGATGCGGCCTTTGACATCAGCCAGGGGAATGGTCTGGACCAGTCGCAGGAATTCCTGCCCGCGCGCTGTGGAGGCGCACAAGCTCGCCACAATCACCGCAAACCAGATTTTTTGGATCACGCCCTTTGCACTTTTCATCTATACTCCACCCGCAAATTGCTCCTGCGCAGTGTCCGGCGGTGAAAGCCTGCTTTCGGAGCGTGACGAATGTCCACAAGGTCTGCCTTACTCCATTCCAAGAAGCATTTCAATTCCTCCTCTCCAATCTCCAAGGGGATACATTCTGCCACTGCTGTAACTGATCGAGAGCCCATTGGCTCGTTTTGTGCTTGTGGCAGGACGTGCAAGGATTGGGAATGCCGTATTTGATGGTCAGCGCCGGAGAAATAAAGCGGAACGTGTGGCTGCGCACGGAAAATGAATCGACCTGAACATCGATCCGGGGCATGTGACAATCCAGACAACTGCTTCCAAGGCTGCCCGCCTGGTGATGCGTATGTTCCTCGAGCGATCCGCGCGGGCCATTGGGCGAGTCCGGTCCGTGGCACTCCAAGCACATTTGGCCGCCGGGCTTGATCAACAGATCTTTGTTGTCCGTTCCGTGCGGATCGTGACAGTCAAAGCAGGTAACGCCGTGCTCGTACATGGCGCTGGTCACAAAGTCATTTTCCTGCATGCGGTTCTTCTGCGCGGAGCCATCCGGCCAGTAGAAGAAATCATGCACGCCCAGCCGCTGATTCTCCAGCCGGACCACGTTGCTTAAACGGTCTCCAGGCTGGTAGCCCACCGCCCAGTCGTAGTAAACGCCCTGAATGGGGTTGGCAAGAGGGCGCAACTGGGAATGGCACTGAATGCAGTCATCGTTGGCGCGCACGAAGTCCAGGCGGGCAGGGTTCACAATGTTGTGCTGGAAATTCCAAGGCGCTTGAACGTGCTCGCTGCCCGGACCGTGGCACCGTTCGCATCCGACGTTCCACTCCGTCACTGTTTTTGTCTTGATGTCGTAGTTCACGGAATGGCATCCGTCGCATAGGGGACCTGTGGGCCGCTGCATCTGGCTTTCAGGGTAATCCGGCACCCACCAGTCGTCGCCGGAGTGAGGATGATATTTTTCCCATCTCTGCCTCACAATATCCCATTGCACTGGCAGCACGAAGTAATCGCTGCCGCGCTTGACGAAGTAACGCTGCTTCCAATGGCTGCCGTAGACGAATGCAATGTCGCTTTTTCTGAATTTGAAGAACGGATTGGGCTTGGAAAAATCGCATAAAAAGGCTTGAGGATCAACACGAGGGTCCCGGACAACGTTTGCCATCCGTGTCTGCTTCCACCGGCCGTAAATCGCAATATGGCAGGGCTTGCAGGCTTGTGATCCCACATAGTGAGGATTCGCGGCCGGTGAGGCTCCGGCCGCAGCCGCTGCGAGTGCTAATTGCAGCGGGAGCGTTACCCAGAATGCTCGAATTGAAAGAAATCGTGAAGCGGCACGGGGCTGGCCTTTTGAATTTGTCACGTCTCGAAAAATCCATTCCCTTGCAAGACTCCTCATGCCACCGCGATTTGCGATACTATCCTGAGATTTAGCAAGAAACAAGACGGCGGTTCGGATTTTCTAGCGATCTCGCAATGATTCAGCGCGAAGCGTTCGCCGCAACACCTCCCGTTTACTGGCCATATCCGATAAAAGCCACTCATGCCGCCCGGATTATTCACGAAGTCTTCCTTGGTGACTGTCAGGGCACGGTTTTAACCGTGCCCTGACGGTCCCCTACCGCAGGTTCGTGAATAATCCCAGCTAGGAAACGCAATTTCCCGAAACAATCTCACAAACGGTCTGGCAATCACATCCCTCTTGTGATAACTTCACGCCCTATTCCATAGACGGAGGTTTTCTGATGATCTCAACGAATCGCCGCCAGTTTCTTCTTGATACGGCCCTCGGACTCGGAGGCGTGGCGCTCGCGCTACGGCCCACAAGGCCGATGCATGCGGACCCGTTTGGAATTCCGGTGGGCTTGCAGTTGTACACGGTGCGGCAAGCCATGCAGAAGGATATTGAAGGGACCTTGAAGAAGGTCGCAGCCGTCGGTTACCCGGAGGTTGAACTCTTCAGCTTCTTCGGCAAGACTCCTGCCCAGTTGCGGCAATTGCTGGATGAGGCCCATCTGACGGCGCCGAGCGGTCATTCCACCGCCAGCGACCTGCGCGTGAATCCCCAGGCGAAGGTGGACTACGCCAAGCAGCTTGGCCTCAAATACCTGGTGTGCGCCTTTCCGGCGCCCGCCAATCCCAGTCTTTTCAAAGGCACCATTTCCCGCGATCTGACGTTGAACGACTGGAAATGGCTGGCGGGGTTTTTCAACAAAGTAGGCGAGCAGTGTCAACAGGCGGGCCTCCACTTCTGCTATCACGGCCACAACTTTGAATTCCGCGAGTACGACGGCGTGGTGGCTTATGATTACCTGCTGCAACACACCGATCCCAAACTGGTCAATTTTGAGATGGATTGTTACTGGGTCTCGCGCGCCGGCCGTGACCCGGTGGCCTACTTTGAGAAGTATCCGGGACGTTTTCCTTTGCTACACATCAAAGATATGAAGCCCGGCTTTCCGCCCACCACGGACATCGGCGAAGGCGCCAAGGCTTTCACCGAGGTCGGGCGCGGCGTCATCAACTGGAAGCGCATCTTCCAGCACGCGCACACGGCGGGGATGAAGTACTACTTCGTGGAGCAGGACGTGTGCTCGGACCCGGTGTTCCAGTGCATCAAGATCAGTTACGATTATCTCCACCATCTTCAGGTTTGAACGGAAAGGGGGCGGTTCGTGAACGTCCACCCCATAGCGCCGGCATCCTGCCGGCCGCGATGCCGCCGGGACGGCGGCGCTACGCAGTACTGGGCAACTACACTTGTGGATCAGCCAGAATCGCATTAGAACCCGGCTTTCTAGCATTTCGTGCTAATCTTGTTGTATTGAGCGCGCAGGAAGCGTAAGATAATCTTTAATTTGCATTCCCTAACTCGCATTCCCACTGACCCCGAGGGTCTCTCCCTTATGAATGCTTTGATGATTTATCCGGAATGGCCGGATACGTACTGGAGTTTCAAGCACGCCATCCCATTTGAAGGGAAGCGGTCTGCCTATCCGCCCCTGGGTCTTCTGACCATTGCACCCATGCTTCCTAAACATTGGAAGAAGCGCCTGGTGGATACGAATATCCGTCCCTTGACCGACGCCGATCTGAAGTGGGCGGACATTGCCATGATTGGCGGCATGTTGGTTCACAAGGATGAAATCCTGAAAATTCTGAAGCGTTGCCGGGCGCGAGGCCTGCGGACGGTGGTGGGCGGGCCCGTCTCAAGCAGCGTGGAGGAGTTGCCGCAGTACGCGGACCACGTGGTGGTGGGTGAAGCGGAAGAATTGATGGCGGATTTCGCCGAAGACTTCGAGCAGGGCCGCGCCCTGCCCCGCTACAAGGCGGCTTCCCTGCCCAATGTCGAGCTCACTCCTTGTCCTGACCTCAGCCTGATCCAGCTCAAGTATTACAGCGCCATGCAGATTCAGTTTTCGCGGGGCTGTCCCTTCAATTGCGAATTCTGCGACATTATTGAGATTTACGGCCGCAAGCCGCGCACCAAAACGCCGGCTCAAGTCCTTGCAGAGCTTGACGTCCTGTATGACCTCAAGTGGCGCGGCTCGGTATTCATGGTGGATGACAATTTCATCGGCAACAAACGTAAGGTCAAGGAGTTACTTCCAGAGCTTGCGGAGTGGAACATCCGCCACGGCAAACCCTTCTCGTTTTTCACCGAGGCTTCGGTCAACCTCGCCGATGATCCGGAACTGCTTGGGATGCTGCGCAAAGCCTGCTTCACCCGCGTCTTCCTGGGCATTGAGACACCCGTTGAAGCGAGCCTGAAAGAAGCTCAAAAAATGCAGAACACGCGCAAGAATCTGATTGAAAGCGTGCACCGCATCCAGAGCTATGGCATGGAAGTGATGGCCGGATTCATTGTGGGTTTTGACAGCGACCCGGACGATATTTTCGACCGCCAGGTGGAGTTTATCCAGGAGAGCGCCATTCCCTTGGCCATGGTCGGCCTGCTCTTGGCGCTGCCCGGCACCCAACTCTTCCGCCGTCTGCTGAAAGAGGGACGGATTCTCGAGCAGGGCAACGGCAATAATATGGATCTTCGGCTGAACTTCATCCCTCGCATGAACGCCCAGCGTCTGGTCGAGGGTTACCGCGATATCCTGCGGCGGATTTACACGCCTGAGGCCTATTACGACCGCGTGTTGCGATTCCTGGAACGCTATAAACCCGCCCATCATCGCTCCCGGTCATTTTCAGATTACCTGGCCGTGGCCCGGTCTGTCCTGAAGCAGGGTATTCTGGGCGAATCCCGCTCCTCTTATTGGAAATTCCTGCTGGAGGCCGCCACCCGCTACCGCCATGCTTTCGACACGGCGATGACGCTTGCCATCATGGGCTACCACTTCGAAATGCTCACCCGTATGGTTCTCGAGACGGACTAAGGCTTCGGGCCGCCGTTACAGCAGACTGACCCGCTACGCAAATTCGCGGTAGTGGTGGAGTTTTGCTGTAGCGCCGCTCTGTGAGCGGCGAAATTATTGAAAAATCAAGACCAGCGGTCATAGACCCCCGCTACAGCAAGTCGGCTCGCTACGCCAATTCGCCATTGACAAGTCCTTCCCGCAGGTATTTTATTGAGGTGTTATATCCCCTCGCTTCGCGGCGCTTTCTGCCACCCACAGCCACCGAAACAAGAATCTGCTTGTGCTATGTCCTTCTCTTTGTTTGCACACCACGCAATAAGTCGGCGACGGTCATTTGCTGTAACGCCGCTCGGAGCCTGCCCTGACAGGGAGCGGCGAAATCCGCCGGTCACAGACCGGGGCTATAGAACCGAGCGTCGCCGACTTGCAACCGTGTGTGTATCATTGCCGTTGGGTAGGGCACTCCCGGTCGAACCGTCATTCCCGCGCAGACTTGTCCCCGCGTAGGCGGGGACGGGAATCTATACTCTGTCAAAATCAGGCGAATCAAGATCCGGTATTTTCGAGGTTTGGCGGTAAAACTTTATAGAACAAGATATTAAAGACCTGTATATCCAATTCGCGCCACAGTGTAAAATGGCTAGGGCGTCGAAAGCGGCTGCGCCAATGCGGAGCGTTATCACGGGCGATGTGGAAACCAGTTTGCTGACAGGGTGAGGGTGGACGCATGCAACAGTTCGACGTCATCGTGATCGGTTCAGGACCCGCGGGCCAGCGGGCGGCTATTCAGGCTTCTAAGGGCGGCAAACGGGTGGCTCTGATCGAAAAGCAAACGGTCGTGGGCGGGACCTGCATCAATTCCGGCACCATCCCCAGCAAAACCATGCGGGAAGCCGTGATGCATCTCTCCGGATATAACTACCAGAATATTTACGGAATGAATTACCGGGTGAAGGAAAAGATCACGATTTCCGATCTGGCCTTTCGCGTTCAGCACGTCATCAAGACTGAAGTTGATGTTACTCAAGCTCAGCTTTCGCGCAACGGGATCGACGTGGTTTTTGGGACAGCTAGTTTTGTGAATCCCACCACGATTCACGTGGAGGGCTTGCAGACCCAGGCGGACTTCGTGGCCGGGATCATCATCATCGCTACCGGCACCAAGCCCGCCACCTCGCCCCGCGTGCCTCTCAACAACCGCAGCATCATCAACAGCGACCAGATTTTACAAATGCCGGAAATCCCGAAGACCTTGATTGTGGTGGGCGGCGGCGTGATCGGTGTGGAATATACCTGCATGTTCGCAGTGCTGGGCGTGCGCGTCATCCTGGTGGAAAAGCGGCCAAGGCTCCTGGAGTTCGCTGACGCGGAGATCGTGGAAGCCCTTTCTTATCATCTGCGCGACCGCCGGGTGACCATGCGGCTGAATGAGGAAGTGCAAAGCGTGGAGGAAATGCCCGATAGCAAGGTGGTGGCCAACCTGGAAAGCAACAAGAAGATTACCGGTGATGCCCTGCTCTATGCGGTGGGCCGCCAAGGCAACGTGGATGAGCTCAACTTGACGGCGGCAGGCATCACCGTTGACGGTCGCGGCCGGATCGCCGTGGATGCGGAATTCCGTACCTCGCAGCCTGGAATTTACGCGGTCGGGGATGTGATCGGATTCCCCAGCCTGGCTTCCGTCTCCATGGAGCAAGGCCGCCTTGCAGCGGCCCATGCCCTGGGCCTTCCGGTTCATTCCAATCCCGCCAATTATCCTTATGGCATTTATACGATTCCAGAAATTTCCTTTGTCGGAAAGACTGAGGAGAATTTGACGGACGAGGACGTTCCCTACGAGGTTGGAGTCGCCTATTACCGGGAAATCGCGCGGGGGCAGATCCGGGGCGATACTACCGGCCGCCTGAAGCTGATCTTTCACCGGGAGACGCGGGAATTACTCGGCATTCACATTATTGGGGACGACGCCGCGGATCTGATTCACATCGGCCAGGCGGTGTTCAGCTTGAAGGGGACCGTCGAGTATTTTGTGGATGCGGTCTTCAATTATCCGACGCTGGCGGAGTGCTACAAAGCTGCTGCATTTAATGGCCTCAACAAGCTCATTAACCGTTAGCCGGCGCGTGGGGCCGCGTTTCTTCTGTGAGGTTCACCATGCCACGAACGATCGGACTGCTGGCCACCGAACACATTGCCACCGGCGTGGTCGAGGATCATCGCGTGGTGGGGTCCGTCCAGATATTCCCGGAGGGGCGCCCGCTGAGCGACGCTTTGCTCGGTCTGCCATCAGAAAGCTTCGGCGAGTGCCTTCGCGACCAGATTCAGAAGGCTGCCCAGGGGTACGAAATCCAAGCGATAGGAGTGGGAATTCCTGGCATCGTTCAGGATGGCATCGTCCAGGATTCGCCCAACCTCCAACAGATCAAAGGTCTTCACCTTCAAGAGAAGCTGCGAGCCGCGCTTCTGCGCGGAAGCCTGCCAGTTCCCGTCCGGGTGTTTAATGACGCCGACGTCATTGCCGCGGGCATTGCCGCCACCCACGGCCAGTTAAACCAGTTGACCCGGGTCTGGACGCTGGGCCATGGCGTTGGTTTTGGGCGCTTTCCTTGGACAGAGGGGGTGTGGGAAGGCGGACACTCCGTGGTGACCCTCGATCCCAAAGAACATTTTTGCGGCTGCGGCGGACGCGGACACCTGGAAGGCATTATGGGCCACCGCGCCATGCGGCTGCGCTTCCTGGACATGGAACCGGAGGAAGTCTTTGCTGCCGCCAAGGCCGGTGACGCGCGTTGTAGCGCCTTCGCGAAGCTTTGGCATCGCGCACTGGCCGCGGCCACCGCCACTTCCATCCACATGGCGGGACCGGGAAAGTTTTTCGTCACAGGCCCCAACGCCAACTTCGTGGAGCTCGGAACCTTGAATATCTACCTTCACGAGATGGTGAAAATGAGCCCGCTCCAGGGCAGCCAAATCGAAATCATCAAAACCAGTGACGAAATCGGCATCATCGGCGCCGCGGTCAACGCTGAAATGGCCACCGCCGGGGGGCGCTAACTTGGATGACTCACGACGTTTTACTCGAGGACCGTCGGCCACGGATAGAGTCGTGCTCTGGAGTTTCTAAATTTTTGGAGTCTTGGGGTTTCAACCAAGCCTTCCGTGCTGTCGTTCGGAAGAATGTGAAACTTCCGCTCGAATCTTCGAATCTAAATTATCTGGGAAGAAGGCCGATGAGTCGAGTCCATCATTTTCGCGCGGCTGGAGCGGTGGCCTATGAGCGCCGCTACGCCAGAGCGGGAGAGGAGTTCCGGTGCGCATCGTAATCGGTTCGGACCATGCCGGTTTTGATCTAAAACAGAGTCTCGCAGCCTTCCTGCCAGACTTGGGATATGATGTGGTGGATGTGGGAACGTACAGCACGGCCCCCGTGGATTATCCCGATTTCGCGGAGGCCGTCGCTAACGCCCTGAAGGACGGGCGGGCTGAGCGCGGCATTCTGATCTGCGGCAGCGGCGTGGGCGCCTCGGTGGCCGCCAACAAAATCCCCGGGATCCGCGCTGGCATTTGCCACGACACCTATTCCGCCCATCAGGGCGTGGAGCACGACAATATGAACGTGCTGGTGCTCGGCTCGCGAGTGATCGGTGTGGAGTTGGCTCACGACTTGGTCAAAGCGTATCTGACTGCCAATTTCACCAACGAGGAACGCCACCGGCGCCGGCTTGCTAAAGTTCTGGCGATTGAAGCCAAAGCCTGCGGCCAGGCGGCCGGCAACCGGTAACCGGGAGGATTCACGGCGCTTTATTTGAAGACCGTCATCCAGAGCCCTTTGCCTGTCATCCTGAGCGGAGCGAAGGATCACTGTATTTGATCTTTTTCCGGGCAGCAAACTGGAGATTCATTGCGGAGTTTATCCTGAGCGGAAATACCGCGATCCTTCGCTCCGCTCAGGATAGACTCCGCGAAGGATAACAGCGAAGTGCCCAAAGCAGCCGGCTCGCCGCCAAAGCGTTAGGTTGCAAAAACATAGACGGGAGTAAAGCAATGAACAGCTTAAAAGCTCTTGGACAGATGGGACAGGCCGTATGGCTGGACTATATCCGCCGCAGCCTGATTACCAGCGGTGAACTGAAAAATCTGGTCGAGCAGGATGGCGTGCGGGGCGTGACCTCAAACCCGGCCATCTTCGAGAAAGCGATTGTCGGGAGCAGCGACTATTCCGATTCCCTCGACGCCCTTTACCAACAAGATGAAAAGGACCCGATGAAGCTCTACGAGGCGCTTGCCATTCCTGACATTCAGGCCGCAGCAGATGTGTTTAGGCCCGTCTACGATTCCACCCAGGACCTTGACGGCTACGTCAGCCTGGAGGTTTCTCCTTTCCTCGCTCACGAAACCCAAAACACCATCGAGGAAGCCCGCCGCCTTTGGAAGGCCGTGAGCCGCCCGAACGTGATGATCAAAGTTCCCGGAACCACCGAGGGCATCCCGGCCATTCGCCAGCTCATCAGCGAAGGCATCAACATCAATGTGACGCTGCTCTTCGCCGTGGACCGTTACGAAGCGGTGGCTGAGGCTTTCGTCGCCGGCCTGGAAGCATTTGCGAAGAGCGGAGGCAACGTTCATCAAGTGGCCAGCGTGGCCAGCTTCTTCGTCAGCCGGATCGATTCGTTGGTGGATAAAATCGTCGAGGTGCGCCTCAAGACCGTAACCGGCCCGGCGGAGCGGACGTTGCTGCAAGGCATTCCTGGCCGCACCGCCATTGCCAATGCCAAGCTTGCCTACCAGAGCTACAAACAGCTCACTCACGGCCCACGCTGGCAGGCTCTGGCCCGGAAGGGCGCACAACCCCAGCGATTACTTTGGGCAAGCACCAGCACAAAAAATCCGAAATATCGTGATGTGATGTATGTGGAGGAGCTGATCGGCCCGGAGACGGTGAACACCATTCCCATGCAAACTCTAGAAGCCTTCCGCGACCACGGCCGTCCCCGGCTCAGCCTGGATCAGGACCTGGAGGAAGCCCACGACACGATGCAGTCACTCGAAAAGGCCGGCATCTCTATGAAAGAGGTGACGGATCAAGTCCTGAAAGAAGGCGTCCGCCTTTTTGCCGACGCTTTTGACCAGCTTCTGAATGCCCTTGACCGGCAGTGCAAAGTGGGTGTGCGCGGCCGGCCCGACCGCCAGACGTATACCTTGCCGCAGTCGCTGGCGGAGGCGGTGAAGGCCAACATCGAGGACTGGCGCATCAAGGGTAAGGTGCGGCGGCTGTGGGGCCGCGACGCCTCGCTCTGGACCGGCGCGGATGAGGCGGACTGGTTGGGATGGCTCGGCATTACGGAGGATCAGCTCGCCCATAAGCATCACGTGGAGGAAATCGCCGCCGAAGCAAAACGCGAAGGATTCACCCACGCTTTGCTGCTGGGCATGGGCGGATCGAGTTTGTGTCCCGAAGTGATGGCCAAGACCTACGGGCCCGTTGCCGGTTTTCCCCAATTGCACGTGCTCGATTCCACCGACCCCGCTCAAGTGCGCGCGACGGAGAAGAAGGTGGATCTTTCAAAGACCCTCTTCATCGTTTCAAGTAAATCCGGAAGCACCCTCGAACCCAATATTTTCAAGGGTTATTTCTATTCCCGCGTCCAGCAAACCGCCGGCGCCAAAGAGGCGGGGAGCCGGTTTATTGCCATTACGGACCCGGGATCGAAGATGCAACAGGTGGCGGAAAACGACGGATTTCGCCAGGTCTTTTTCGGCCTGCCGTCGATCGGCGGCCGGTATTCGGCGCTTTCCGATTTTGGAATGGTGCCCGCCGCAGTGATGGGAGTGGATGTAGCGCGGCTGCTGGACAATGCGGAAATCATGGCCACGTCGTGCAGTTCCTGCGTTCCGGTTGACAAGAATCCGGGGGTGGTTCTGGGCTTCATTCTCGGCCAGCTTGCCCTCCGCGGCCGGGATAAAGTGACCATCGTTACCTCACCCGCCATCAACGATTTTGGAGCGTGGCTCGAGCAGCTCCTGGCCGAATCCACCGGCAAACAGGGGAAAGGACTGATCCCGGTGGATCGCGAACAGCTCGGAACTCCCGAAGTCTACGGCAATGACCGGCTCTTCGTCTATCTGCGCCTCGAAAACGGCGCCGACGCCGCGCAGGACGCGGCGATCGCAATTCTCGAAAAAGCCGGCCAGCCCGTGGTGCGAATTTCCCTGGAAGATCCCTATGATCTCGGCCGCGAGTTTCTTCGTTGGGAGATTGCGACAGCCGTGGCCGGCTCGGTGATCGGCATCAACGCTTTCAATCAGCCCGACGTGGAGGCCAGCAAGGCGGCGACGCGAAAGCTGACTTCCGAATATGAGAAGTCCGGTTCGTTGCCTCCCGAAACGCCATTCTTCGAAGATCAGAGCATCAAGCTGTTTGCCGATCCGAAGAACGCGAGCGCCGTCTCCGGCAGCGCCCGTTCAAAATCACTGGCGGAGTACTTGCACGCTCATCTCTCCCGCCTCAAAGCCGGAGATTATTTTGCGCTGCTCGCCTACATCGAAATGAATGAAGCTCACGAAAAACAACTGCAGGCGCTTCGTCACTCCGTGCGCGACGCCAAGCGCGTGGCAACCTGCTTGGGCTTCGGCCCGCGCTTCCTGCACTCCACGGGGCAGGCTTACAAGGGCGGCCCCAACACCGGCGTTTTCCTCCAGGTCACTTGTGACGACGCGAATGACCTTCCCGTGCCCGGACACAAGTTCACTTTTGGCGTAGTCAAGGCGGCCCAAGCGCGGGGTGACTTCGAAGTGCTGGCCGAAAGGGATCGCCGGGCGCTCCGCGTTCATGTGGGAAGTGACGTCCGGAAGGCTCTTGAAATTCTCGGGAAAGCCGTCAATCAGGCATTGCAGTAGCGAGATAGCGTTGCCCTTGTTGAGCGCGGCAATGCATTTCCGGCCGTCAATAAGCCTTATCGTTCAAATATTTGATGAACACGACTTCATTTTTCGCTTCGTTATAAAGCAGATCATCCACCAACTGGCGGGCCAGGAAAATCCCAAAACCTCCTGGCCTGATTCCTTTTTCAGCCCGGACGCGCAAGTGTCCGGTGGGTTGGTCCGGCGGGTTGTTTACGGCTGCATGATCCAGATTTTCAAACTTGAACCCGCCGCCCGGATCGGCAATCCGGTAGAGCAGCATTCGAGGCGTGCGAAGATAGGCCACTCGCACCTTGCGCTTGGGATCAAAGTGTCCGCCCCATTCGATGGCGTTCAGCAATAATTCCCGGAATACCTTCCCCACGGCCTCACGGACTTCTCCGGAAAGGTCGGTCTTCAGTTGGTCCATGAATGATCCGATCCGATCCGCCACCTCCAATGAACAAGGAAGGACCAGTTCGACCCACTCCGGCGTCGAGGAAATCACCTCAATGGGCGCCAGGGTTGACGGCGCGTCCAAGGCGGATCTCAAAAGGACCAACAGTTGGTTCGGCTCAAAGGGCTTGCGAAGATAGCCGTAAGCCTGATTCCGCACCGCATCCAGCACGATTTCGGGTGTATTGTCTCCGGTCATGATGATGAACCGCGACGGCAACTGGTGCGCCTGGACGTGACCCAATAATTCCATGCCGTTCATGCGCGGCATCCACACGTCAGAAATGATCACGTCGAACGATTCACCTTGCAATTGTTCCGTGGCGTCTTGGCCGTCCCGGGCGGAAACGACCTGGTGGCCGTCCATCTTCACGATCGTACACACCACTTCCCGCACTTGGGGATCATCTTCGACGATAAGAATTCTCGCCACAGGTTTCCCCTCTGTCCCTCGCACGCAGGCGGCATCCATCTCCCTGGCCTGTCCCCCGTGGCTGCAGCTCGCGGGTCATTCAGACCGGCTTGTGGGTTTCTGCAAAAGTCCCCCCGCGTTCATTCTCCGCATCGAGAAGATCCCGCTCTGCGGTTGGATAGAGACTATCTTGAGTGCCGGAACATAGTCAAGCGAGCCAATTGCCGGGTGGTGGCGCGATTTGCTGTAGCGGCGCTCGATTAGCTATTGCCATCCGTTCGATCAGCCACAACCGGCCGCGAGAGGCTTTCCGCACCATCACCCTCTCACATTCAAGCGGGGTGATCCTCCAACCTGACATGCTATGCTTGTTGGACAATCTCGCGGTTCCGGTTCCTGACGTACCCAGGTTGATGAGGTTGAACTTGCCGTATGAAATCAAGATCGTACCCTTGGTGATCGCCATCGATGGGCCTGCCGGCGCTGGCAAGAGCACGGTGGCGCAACAACTCGCGAGCGCCCTGGGATTGCCCTACGTTGATAGCGGCGCGACGTACCGGGCCGCGGCCCTGAAGGTTCTTGAAATGGGAATTCCACCCAGGCTCGAAGACCGCATTGTGGAACTATTGGCCGCGATGTCGCTGGAAGGTAGGGCTGGAGCGGAAACTTTTCGCGTTTTGTTGGATGGCCGGGATGTAACCCGGGAAATTCGTTCTCCCGAGGTTACCCAGCTCGCTTCTGTGATCTCCCGGATTCCCGGAGTCCGCCAAGCTCTGGTTGCTTTGCAAAGGAAATTTGTGAGTGAACGCGGCGTGGTGATGGAGGGCCGGGACATCGGCACGGTCGTGTTTCCCGGCGCGGCGTTGAAGGTCTTTCTCACAGCATCACCGCTCGAACGGGCTCGCCGCAGAATGGGGGATGAAAAGGGCCGGGGAGTATCGCTGGAAGAGGTTGCCCAGGAGATTCAGCAGCGCGACCGGCGGGATTCCGAACGGATCGTCTCTCCCTTGGTTCCTGCGCCGGATGCCACCCTCATCGATTCAACTGGCCTCAGCGCCGGCGAAGTGGTCCAGCGAATCCTGCAGAGGTTGGAAGAAATGAATCTCATTTCGAGAACGGACCGGCGCCAGGAATAGGAGAGAGCGGAACAGCCACGGCTTTTCGAAATCGGAGAGAATGGGGTGGGGTCGCAGCTTGGGTTTCAACTGCCGCGGTCACAAGACCAGCATCTGCCTGCTACCGGCTGCCTTCTGCTGACCGAGTTCACTAGCGGCTGCCGTTACTCATCGAAGCCAGGAACTGCGAGTTGTTCTGAGTCTTGGACAGCTTGTCGATAATCAACTCCATACTTTCTACCGGCGACAAGGGATTGAGCACCTTGCGCAAAACCCAGATGCGGTTCAGCTCATCTTTCGGAACCAGGATCTCTTCCTTCCGCGTGCCGGAACGGTTGATATCCATGGCCGGGAAGATGCGCTTGTCCACCAGCTTGCGGTCCAGGTTGATCTCCATGTTACCCGTGCCCTTGAATTCTTCGAAAATCACGTCATCCATGCGGCTTCCAGTGTCAATCAAAGCTGTGGCGATAATCGTAAGGCTGCCGCCTTCTTCAATGTTGCGGGCTGCTCCGAAGAATCGCTTGGGCCGTTGCAGAGCATTGGAGTCCACGCCGCCGGAAAGCACCTTGCCGGACGGAGGAACCACGGTATTGTAAGCCCGGGCCAGACGGGTGATCGAATCGAGCAAAATCACCACGTCCCGCTTATGCTCCACCAAGCGTTTGGCCTTCTCGATCACCATCTCCGCTACTTGCACGTGACGGGCGGCCGGTTCATCAAAGGTTGAGCTGATGACCTCGCCCTTGACCGTGCGCTGCATGTCCGTCACTTCTTCCGGGCGTTCATCAATCAGCAGAACGATTAACGTGATCTCCGGATGGTTAGTGCTGACGGAGTTGGCGATGGTTTGCAGGAGCATGGTCTTGCCGGTGCGGGGCGGAGCCACAATCAAGCCGCGCTGTCCCTTGCCGATGGGCGTCAGCAGGTCAAGAACGCGGGCAGAAATATTATCCTTTGCAGTCTCCAGGCGGATTCGGTCCTGGGGATAGAGCGGCGTCAAATTGTCAAAGAAGATCTTGTTCCGGGACTCATCGGGCGGTTCGAAATTGATCGCTTCGACTTTGATAAGCGCAAAGTACCGCTCGCCTTCCTTGGGGGGGCGAATCTGGCCGGAGATGGTATCGCCGGTGCGCAGGTCAAACTTGCGAATCTGCGAGGGTGAAACGTAAATATCATCCGGGCCGGGCAGATAGTTGTAGTCCGGCGCGCGCAGAAAGCCGAAGCCATCCGGCAAGCACTCCAGAACGCCTTCGGAAAAGATCAGACCGCTCTTTTCCGTCTGGGCCTGAAGGATTTTGAAGATCAGCTCCTGCTTGCGCATGGAGGTGGCGCCCACCACGCCCAGGTCCTTGGCCACTTGGGTCAAGGTGGCAATGTTCATTTCCTTCAGCTTGGCGATGTCCAGGACTTCGCCTTCCTTCAGATCTAGAATTCTTTCTTCCTGGATTTCCTCGGTTGGTTCTTGTTTCTTCGAAGGCATGGCACCCACTCTCAATTCAAATTTAGGGTTTTCTCAAAGGATCCCCGGACGTCAGGGAACCCACAACCTCAACGCTCATTCAAGGTATCATTGCCGCCGCCGAACGCGGGACGGCTCACCAGCGCATGGGGATGATCAAAGATGGATAGTCAATGGCACACAGCGCGGTCAAATCTCAAGATCGTGGCGAAGCGACGGTCAACTTTCCGGAGTGGGTGAACCCCGTTCGGTCTCGCATCCGGCAAGCCCCAGGAGTTCCGTTGGAGCGTCCAACTCAATTTCCCATCAGGCCCGTCCAGGATCACACAGAATACCTTGACAGTTCTTGGCTGGCAGAGGGTTTTCAGGCCGGCCGTATATTCAGGATCCACGGCCCGGCGCCCGAACTGAGTCCAGACAAGCCGCACCGGCCTTTTGAATCCATTCCCAAACCGCCGGTCAGCCGATGCGCCCTGCTCAATTGGCAAGAGGCTCGCGGTCACCCTCCCGCGACAGAGGCCCGAGGGCGGGCGGCGCCACCTCGGGAACCAAGGAATCCGCCCCGGAGACTTGCCGCTCCAGCGCCAGATCCAGCACTTCATCCATGTTGTCGATGAAACGAACCGTCATTTCCTGTTGGACACTCTCCGGAATATCCACCAAGTCCTTCTCGTTGTCCCTTGGAAGCAGAACCGTTCTGCAGCCGGCACGATGCGCGGCCAGCAGCTTTTCCTTGACCCCGCCGATGGGCAGTACTTTGCCGCGAAGGGTAATCTCACCGGTCATGGCCACGTCGCGGCGCACCGCGATCTTGGTGAGGGCGCTGACCACGGCGGTGGCCAGCGTGATTCCGGCGGAGGGACCGTCTTTCGGAATCGCCCCCTCCGGCAGGTGGATGTGAATGTCAAGGTGGCGGTAAAATTCCTGGTCCAAGCCGAACCGCACCGCGCGCGACCGGACATAGCTCATCGCCGCCTGCCCCGACTC
Organism: uncultured Acidobacteriota bacterium; assembly: GCA_937900045.1. Lineage (GTDB taxonomy): Bacteria > Acidobacteriota > Terriglobia > UBA7540 > UBA7540 > CALCEB01. The sequence continues at coordinate 6,654 of CALCEB010000038.1, read as the reverse complement.
CTGCATCACGTCGCCCAGTTTCCCGGTCAGGATCAGGCGGCCCTTACCATGCATGGTCGTCACTTCAATGTGCAGAATCTGGCCACCCACTTCTGTCCAGGCTAGCCCCGTCGCCAGCCCGACTTCGTTCTTTTCTTCGGACCGCGTATCGCGAAACTTCACGATACCCAGGAAATCCTGTAAATCTTCGGGTTTAACCGTGATCTCGAGATTGCGTCCCTCTTTTACCACCCGCCTCGCGACCTTCCTGCAAATATTGGCGATTTCGCGCTCCAGGTTGCGAACACCCGCTTCACGTGTATAGCCGCCAATCACCTCAACAATCGCCTCGTCCGTCAATGCCAGGTTTTCCTTCTTGAGGCCCGTTGCCTTCAACTCTTTCGGAACCAGAAACCGCTTCGCAATCTCCAGCTTCTCCGGCTCGGTGTAACCCGAGAGGCGAAGGATTTCCATACGGTCCTGGAGAGGTTGCGGGATCGTGTGGATGACGTTTGCTGTGGTGATAAAAAACACCTTGGAAAGATCGTATTCCACGTCAAGGTAGTGATCCACAAACATGTGGTTTTGCTCGGGGTCAAGCACCTCCAGCAAAGCCGCAGATGGATCGCCCCGGAAGTCCATGCTCATCTTGTCCACTTCATCCAACAGGAAAACCGGATTCAAGGAACCCGCCTTCTTCATCATCTGGATGATCTGGCCGGGAAGAGCCCCGATATAAGTCCTCCGGTGGCCGCGAATTTCCGCCTCGTCGCGCACCCCGCCGAGCGACATCCTCACAAACTTTCTCCCCGTCGCCCGGGCGATCGAGCGTCCCAGCGAAGTCTTTCCCACTCCGGGAGGACCCACGAAGCAAAGGATGGACCCTCGCGGCGTCTTCACCAACCGGCGGACCGCCAGGAACTCCAGGATGCGCTCTTTGATCTTCTCCAGGCCATAGTGATCTTCTTCCAGGATTTTCTCAGCGCGGCGGATGTCCCGGATTTCCTTCGTCTTCTTCTTCCAGGGCACAGCCAGCAGCCAATCCAGATAATTCCGGGATACGGTCGATTCCGCCGACATGGGCGGCATCATCTCCAGCCGCTTCAGCTCCGCCAGCGCCTTTTCCTTGGCGTCCTGCGTCATTCCGGCGCTTTCGATCTTCTTCTTCAGCTCGTCCGTCTCGCTTTTTTCGTTGCGGCCGAGCTCTTTCTGGATTGCCTTGATCTTTTCGTTGAGGTAGTATTCCCGCTGGGCGCGCTCCATCTGGCGCTTCACTCGCCCCTGAATGGTGCGGTCCACGTTGAGCTTCTCAATTTCGATCTCCAGCATATCGGCAAGACGGCCGATCCGGTCCACGGGGTCAAAAATATCAAGCAGGCTTTGCTTTTCATCAATGGGGATGTTCAGGTTCGCAGCGATCGTGTCCGTGAGCTTTCCCACTTCCTCGACCTTCACCGCGGAAATCATGGTCTCGTAATTGAGGCTTTGTGAGAGCTTGACATACTGTTCAAAAAGCGAAGTGACCCGCTGCACAATCTGGTCGAGGCTCGGCGTGGTGACCACGCGGTAAGAATAAGTCTTGACCGTGACCCGGAAGAAGCCGCCGTCGTTTGCAACTTTCACCACTTTGCCCCGCTCGACACCTTCCACCAGCACCCGGATGTTGCCGTCCGGCAGCTTGACGCTCTGCACGATGTTGGAGACCGTTCCAACCTGGTAAATTTCGTTGGGCTTGGGGTCGTCCACCGAGGGGTCTTTCTGCGTGGCAAGGAAAATCTTCTTGTCCGTGGCCAGAGCCTCTTCCAAGGCGTTGATCGATGTCTCCCTTCCCACCACAAATGGAGTCATCATGTGGGGAAAGATCACCAGGTCCCGCATCGGCATCATCGGTAGCGCGCGAGTATCGCTTTTTTCCCGTCCGGGAAGAATCGTGGAGTTCATTACCCTGCCTTTTCAAGCACGATGGAATTAAAACTGATCTCGTGACTCTGAACCATCTCCTCCGTCACCGCAAACTCACGGAGCTTGCGTTGGTTGGGAAGGTGAAACATCAGGTCGAGCATCAAGTCCTCGAGGATCATGCGCAGCCCGCGAGCCCCCAGCTTGCGCTCCAGGGCTTGACGGGCGACCGCCCTTAGCGCCTCGTCCGCAAAGCGGAGCTTGACGTTTTCAAACTCGAACAGCCTCTGGTACTGCCGCACCAGCGAATTCTTTGGCCGGGTCAGTATTTCGATGAGGCTCGTTTCGTCCAGGTCATGCAGCACCCCCACCACTGGCAGCCGTCCTACAAACTCGGGAATCAGACCGTACTTAATAAGATCTATCGGCTGAACCTGGGACAAAATTTCGATATTTCTCTTGCCCGGCCCCAAGGGCTCCCCCGCATCCGGCCCGGCATTGAATCCCACCGTGCGCCGCCCAATGCGCCGCTCGATGATCCGTTCCAGCCCCACAAAGGCGCCGCCGCAAATAAACAGAATGTTGGTGGTATCGACCGGAGTGAATTCCTGGTGGGGGTGCTTGCGGCCGCCCTGCGGTGGAACATTTGCCACCGTCCCTTCCAGGATCTTCAACAACGCCTGTTGCACTCCTTCGCCGGAAACGTCGCGAGTGATGGAGGGATTCTCATCCTTCTTCGAGATCTTATCGATCTCGTCGATATAGATAATTCCCTGTTGGGTGCGCAATATATCGCCGTTGGCGCTTTGCAATAGCTTCAAAATGATGTTTTCCACATCCTCGCCGACGTAGCCCGCCTCGGTGAGTGTGGTGGCATCCACAATGGCAAACGGAACGTCCAGCAACCGGGCCAGCGTCTGCGCCATAAGCGTCTTGCCGGTGCCGGTGGGTCCAATCAGCAGAATGTTGGCCTTGCTCAGTTCCACCTCGTTGCGGCTGCGGCCCATCACAATCCGCTTGTAGTGGTTGTAGACTGCCACCGCCAGCTTTTTCTTGGTCCGCTCCTGCCCCACCACATACTGGTCCAGGAATTCCTTTACTTCTACCGGCCGCGGGAGCCGCGTCTGAAGGGCCGGGGGCCGGGTGGCCAGATCCTCGTCAAGGATGGAATTGCAGGCCATCACGCATTCGTCGCAGATATAGGCCCGCAGGCGCTCATCGCGGGAAGAAAACAGTTTGCGGACGGAATCCTGACCCTTGTGGCAGAACGAACAGCGGACGCCTTCCTCAGCCCCAGTGCGCTTCAAATCGTCCTCCCTGGCCTACTTGTGCTTATAAATAATCTCATCGACCATCCCATATTCGCGGGCTTGCTGAGCGCTCATCCAGAAATCGCGCTCCACGTCGTGCTCGATCTTCTCCAGGCTCTGCCCCGTGTGCTTCGCCATGATTTCATTGATATTCGACCGCATGCGCAAAATCTCGCGGGCATGAATATCAATGTCGGTGGCTTGGCCGGAGAGCCCGCCCATGCTGGGCTGATGGATCAAGATGCGGGAATTGGGGAGCGCAAAACGCTTGCCGCTCGTACCCGCCGCAAGCAGCAGCGCCGCGGCGCTCGCCGCTTGCCCGATGCAGATTGTCGCCACATCGGGCCGGACAAACTGGATCGTGTCGTAAATGGCAAGGCCTGCCGTTACCGAACCGCCGGGGGAATTGATATAAAGCTGCACATCCCGCTCCGGGTCTTCCGCCTCCAGAAACAGCAACTGGGCCGTCACCAGGTTCGCCACAGTATCGTCGATTGGAGTTCCGATAAAAATGATGTTATCGCGAAGCAGGCGGGAGTAAATATCATAAGCCCGCTCGCCACGGTTGGTCTGTTCAACCACCATGGGGACCAGCGTCATCTGCATTTGTTTTTGAGTCATGGTATTCCGGCTGGCCTTCGCCAGCCCTGAGGGGTTAGGTCAATCTCATGGGTGATTTATTTGAGCGTTGCGGTAGACGAATTCCAGTGCTTTCTGGCTGAGGTGTTTAGACCTCAGTGTAGCCATCTCCCCCTCGCGTGTCAAGCGGGTTTTCAGGGACGCTGCACTCTCCGCGCCGTTTCCGGCCAGGTCCCGCAGCGTGGCATCCATCTCCTCTTCGCTCACTTCCAGCTTTTCATTTTCCGCGATCTTCTCCAGGACCAACGCCGCGCGCACGTCTTTCTCCGCCGCCTCACGCAGGCCGCTCCGCATTTTCCGCCAGTCAATCGAGGTGTTTCGTGGGTCCACTCCCTGGGACATAAGCTGGCGGACCAGGGTCTCCATCTTTTCATCCAGCCGCCGCTCGAGGAGCGCCTCCGGAACTGGAAAATCGTGCCGCTCCACCAACTTTTCCAGGAGCTTCTGCCGCGTCTCTCTCTCCAGGTTTCGCTCTTGGGTCTCCTGGAGGCGCGCGCGGAGCCCGGCTTTCAACTCATCGAATGTCGAATATTTCCCTACTGTTTTGGCGAAATCGTCGTCAAGTTGGGGCAGGACTTTACGCTTGACGCTCAGGACCTTTAGAGAATAGTGCACTGTCTTTCCGGCCAGTTCCTGACGCGGAAAATCGGAAGCATAAGTTACATCAAATTCCCGGGTGTCGCCCTCTTTGGCGCCGCGCAGATTCTCACTGAACTCGGGCACGGTCTGCGGGCCTCCCACCGCAACCAGCCCCTCCTCCACTTCGACCGGAGGCGCCTTCACGGATTGAACATTCCGCCCTTCATAGGATACGCTCACCCAGTCGCCATCCGCGGCGGGGCGGTCCGTGACCGGCTCGAGCACGCCCGCATCTTCTCTCATGCTTTCCAGCAGTTTATCAACATCCTCGTCCGTCACCGGCTTGACTTCTTCCGCCACTTCCAGCCCCTTGTATTCCTTCAGCTCGAAATCTGGATAGACTTCAAACACCGCCTTGAAGCTGGCAGGACTGCCATCCTTAAACTGAACATCGGTGAACTGAGCGCGGCCGGCAATTCGCCATTTCTGGCCATCTACCGCCTCTTTCAAATATTTGGGGAACAAGGACTGGGCGATCTCTCCTTCAATTACATCCCGGAATCTGCGCCGGATCAAATCCACCGGCACCCGTCCGGGGCGAAAGCCCGGAACTTTCACCGTGCGAGCGTACTGGCTCACGACGGAATCCGCTTGCTTCGCCACCGCCTCCGGCGGAATCTCAATCACCAGCTCTTTCTTGCAATCTGTCGCTTCCACTTCGCTCTTATCTTCTCTGTTTAGATTGGATGCGGGATGGGTCTAATTCGGTAGTTCCCTGTTTTCGCTTTACCATATCAAAGCCATCCCGCCTTTAACCAAATGCGCCTTCGCCGCGCGCACGTCTTTCTCATGGCCGGGAATCAAATTTCGGTTTTGTTTCAGAAGTCCCCTGGCCCAGAACCCACCGCGCCCTCCCCAGCTTCCATCTCTCTGGTCTTTTCCTGCCGTGCCCTATCCGGCAGGTGAGGTCTCCCCGCGTTAGGAAGCCACCCTGAGTAATTCCCGGAATACAACTTGCAACGAGGGATGCGCTCACAGCGCCTGTGGTTAGCCTTCGAAGGGTTGTGCGGTCCTTGAGGGTATGGAGCCGTCTTGAACCCCGTTACTAAGTGTACCACGACTTCGGCGCCTGTCAATTTATTCCTTGGCGACGGCCTTCGGACCAGGACTTTGGGGCTTTGCCGGGCTGAAGATTCTGGGTGAAAAGCCACGTTGCGGCGCCGGTCTGTGACCGGCGGCCTTTGACTTTCTATGATTTCGCCGCTCCCCGTCAGGGCAAGCTCCGAGCGGCGCTACAGCTCACGCCGGGTGTTTTCGCGCAGACTCTGAAGCCCGGCACTGCTGAAACCCACCAAGGCAAAACCAATCGGCGTCTCACGGCCCTACCAACTCATTGATTCTAAATCAAATGCTTGGCTTTACCCCTGGAATCGAAGTATCTTACTTATAATACAAGACTTATTCGATTTCGAGTGGCGTCGCTTTCGGTCTTAATTGGGTTCGTTTTCGAGTCGTCCTTTGTTTTCAATTACATCTCCGGTTCGTTTTGTCATTTTTAATGTTTCTTTTTTTCGCCGCATTGCGTTAACTGTTGCACAAACCTGCGGACTAATGGGCTGGATTCCCGCGCGGGAATGACGAATTCCTGGGACTGATTGCACATTGTGATTCCCGCTGAGAATATGGGGCCTGGCATGAGTCATTTGGGACCTGACTTCCGGCTCGAACCTGAAAAGAATATGTACTATATAGTATACGATCGGTTTGCCCCGGTCCAGCCAATTCTGCTTTCCGTCACCCACTCCCGGCCCGGAATACCCTCATTCTCCAAGCCGTCAAGGTCTCTCGTTCTCGCTATAACCCTTTCTCCTGCATCATCTTGGAGGAAAGAAATACATCACCCAACCCAATGCCACCGCAATCCCCACAAACAAGACGAATGACTTCAAACCATAAAAGAAACGCTCTTTCGGAGTATCTCTGGCCAGTACGCCAAAAACCACTGATACCAGAAGAGAAAAGATCAGGAGCGCAGGAAAGTGGTGAATGACCATTCAGGAGAACACCCTGGGTTAAAAGTTCAATGGTATATTCTGTCCCCAGCATTCCATCCCCGCCGCACTCGGGCCCGGGGGCGGGCAGAGGATGATCCTGGTATTGAAAGTTGTGAGAGAATCAAACGCATCCCGCAAAGCTAAGTACAGTGGTTCATAAATTCACTCACGTATTTTTCCGTTACGCGGCTGCT
>CALCEB010000037.1 GCA_937900045.1 uncultured Acidobacteriota bacterium | reverse complement strand
TCACCTACACCACCAATGACGGACTCTCGCAAAACCTTGTCACTTCCGTCTATCAAACCCGCGACGGCAGCGTCTGGATGGGTACCGAAGGAGGGGGCGTGAACCGGTTCCAGGACGGCCGCTTCACGGTCTACACCACCCGGCAAGGGCTTTCCAGCAATCTTGTCCGTGCCATGATCGAGGACCGTTTGGGTAATCTCTGGATTGGCACCGATGGGGCAGGACTGAACGTTTTCCGGAATGGGAAATTCACCTCATACAACCGGAAAAATGGCCTCACGAATGGCGCCATCCTTTCCCTCGTCGAGGACCACAAAGGCACACTTTGGATTGGCACGGTCCGGGGTCTCGACTGGTTTATCCAAGGCAAGTTCTTCTCATTCAAGTCCCCAAGCCCTCTGGCGGATGATGTCATCATGGCATTGCACGAGGCGCGGGATGGAAGCCTCTGGATCGGGTCCGTCAACCATGGATTGATGCGTTTGAAGGACGGCAAGCTGCAGACTTTTACCACCAAAGATGGTTTACCGGCGGAGTTTGTTTACGCCATCTATGAAGATCGCGAAGGAACGCTCTGGCTCGGAACCAACGGCGGCGGTTTGTGCCGCTACCGGGATGGGAAGTTCACGCTTTTCACTACGGACCAGGGCCTATTTGACGATACCATCTTCCAAATCCTCGAAGATGACCGTGGCAACCTCTGGATGAGCTCGAATCGCGGCATTTTCCGCGTCAGCAAAGCTGGTTTGGAGACGCTTGCTCAAGGACATGTCCGCCGCGTGTCCTCGCGGGTTTTCGGCAAGTCCGACGGCATGAAGACCGCTGAATGCACGGAAGGTAACCAACCCTCGGGGTGGAAAACAAAAGACGGCAAACTCTGGTTCCCAACCATCAAAGGCGTTGCCGTGGTGGACCCTGACCATCTAGCGCTGAACTCCATCCCTCCTCCGGTGGTGGTCGAAAGAATCCTTTATGATAAGAAGCCCGTGTAGCCACCGGCCACTCAGTCTTTGCCTCCGGGTTCGGGTGAGTTGGAGATTCATTACGCCAGCCTCACCTTCCTTGCGCTGGAGAAGGTCACGTTCAAATACAAACTCGAGGGTTTCGATAAGGATTGGGTTGACGCCGGCAGCCGGCGAGTGGCCTACTACACAAACTTGCCACCGGGAACCTACCGCTTCCGGGTTGCTGCCTGCAACAACGATGGCGTCTGGAATAACTCGGGAGCAGCGGTGAAGCTGATCCTCCAGCCCCATTTCTATAACACCGTTCCCTTCGCCGCGGCCTGCGTGCTCTTGCTGGTTCTTGCCGCTTCGGGAGTCTACCGGCTCCGGCTGCGCCGGGTCCGCGCCAACGAAATTAAACTCACGCGGCTGGTGAATGAGCGCACCCAGGAGCTGGCGCAAAGCGAGGCCAAGTTTCGAATCCTATTCGCGGATATCCCGCTTCCTTTATATCTTGCTGATTTGAGTACTCTCCGCTTCCTGGAAGTGAACAATGCGGCGGTTGAACATTACGGTTATTCCCGGGAGGAATTCTTGAGGATGAAACTGACGGACATTCGCCCTCCTGAAGACGTTCCGCGCCTGCTGAAGGAAGTGAATGACGGCAATCCCGATTTGCAGTATCACGGCTATGGAATGCACTGCCGCAAGGACGGGAGCCTTATCGACGTGGAAATCATCGCTCACTCCCTGGAGTTAGGCGGCAAGAGGGTGGCCATTATCCTGGCCCAGGATATTACCGAGCGCAAAAGAGCCGAGAATGAGATGCAGCGCGCCAAGGAGGCCGCCGAGGCGTCCAGCCGGGCCAAAAGTGAATTCCTGGCCAACATGAGTCATGAGATTCGCACGCCCATGAACGGGGTTCTGGGCATGACGGAATTGCTGCTGGAGACAAACCCCACCGCCGAACAACAGGAATACATTCAGATGGTCAAGTCCTCAGGCGATTCGCTCCTCACCATCATCAATGACATTTTGGATTTTTCAAAGATTGAAGCCGACAAAATGGAGTTGGAAAGCGTTGACTTCTCACTGCGCGAGACCTTAGCCGGCACGATCAAGGTGTTCGGCGTCAAGGCTCGTGAAAAGAGGCTGAAGCTCATCACCCGGATCGAGCCAGATGTTCCTGAGAATTTGATTGGCGATCCCGTCCGTTTAGGCCAAATCATCGTCAACCTGCTGGGCAATGCAATGAAGTTCACCGAGCGGGGCGAGGTGGAACTGGCCATCTGGAAGGAATCAGAGAGCCCTGGACGGGTTACGCTACACTTTACGGTGCAGGACACAGGAATCGGAGTGCCGCTAGAAAAGCAACAACTGATCTTTGAAGCCTTTTCTCAGGCGGATGGTTCCACCACCCGGCAATACGGCGGAACCGGCCTGGGCCTTTCGATCTGCCAGCGGCTCACGGAGATGATGGAAGGACGGATCTGGCTGGAAAGCAGGGTGGGAACGGGGAGCACATTCCACTTCACGGCGGAGTTCCTGCTTCAGGAAGCCGCCGCCCCTCGTACGATGCCTCATAGACTCTCGGGCCTTCCATTGTTCGAAGCGCCTTTCCTGGAAGGAGAAACCATGGCAGAACTCCAGCCCATCTCACCGGCGCCGCCGGACTCGAACGATAACCAACCGGTTCTTCGCGTTCTTCTTGCCGAGGACAACAAGGTGAACCAGATTCTTGCTCTCCGCTTGCTCCAAAAGCGGGGGTTGCGCGTCATGGTAGTGAACAATGGCCGTGAGGCCGTAGCGGCTTTGGAAAAGGAACCGTTTGATCTCCTCCTATGCGACCTCCAAATGCCGGAGATGGACGGGTTTCAGGTGGCATCCATCCTGCGCTCTAAAGAAAGGGAAGGTTCAAGAGGAACCCATCTCCCGATCATTGCCCTCACTGCCCACGCCATGAAAGGTGACAAAGAAAGGTGCATTCAGGCCGGAATGGACGGTTACGTTTCAAAGCCTATTCACCCCGAAGAACTCTTCGCGCAAATTGACCAGTTTGCGCTGCCTCAGCACAGCCTTTCTCAGTCCTGACGCCTCGCGCCTCGGTAGTGACGCAGTTTGCTGTAGCGGCGCTCTATGAGCGCCGGAATCCATTGAGAACTAAAAGTTCGGCGCCCATAGAGCGCCGCTACAGCAAAGAAACTGAGACACTACGCGCGCCCCCTGAATCGGGCAAAACATGATATCTTGAAGGTATTAGCCGTAGCGGCAGCAGGCGCCCGCCGCGGTTTTCTGGCTTCAACGGCGCCGCTTCGAGATGGTTGAGCTGGTTTCAATTTTTCTCATTGCACTGATCGTCGACGCCCTGATCTCAGCGGCGGAGGCAGCCCTACTTGCTGTTCCCCAATCGCGTGTGGTTGCGGCGCGGGTGGATGGCAAGCCGGGTGCGGCGATCCTCGAAAAGCTGAAAAGTGAGATTCAAAGGCCTCTCTCCGCCCTCATCATTCTCTCCAACATCGTCACCATTCTCAGCGCAGCGATTGTGGGCGCCGTAGCCGTTCAGAGGTTTGGCGGCATTCTTGCCGCAGCAATCACCGTAGCCTTTACCATCTTGATCATTGTCTTTGCCGAGGTGGTACCGAAGATTTTGGGCGTGAGGCACGCGGAAGGCATCGCCCTTGCCTCCACGCGGCCTCTTCGCTTAATCTCCGCCCTGCTGGCTCCCCTCATCAGCTTCACCTATTACATCGCGGGCGTCATCAGCCCGGAAAAGTCCGTGCCGGTTTCTGAGGAAGAGATCAAAGCCATGGCAACGCTCGGCGAAAGCTCCGGGTCCATCGAAGCGGACGAGGCGGCGATGATCCGCCAAATTTTCCGCCTGAATGACATCACGGCGCGGGACCTGATGACTCCACGCCGCCAGGTCTTTTTCCTCGAAGGGGAGAAGACACTGGGGGAAATGAGGCCGAAGATTCTGGCGGCTAAGCACTCCCGGATTCCTGTCGTAAGCGGTGACCGCTTTGAAAATGTTCTGGGCGTGGTCCACCAACGCGACCTGCTGATTGCCCTGGAAAAGGGCCAGTCCAGCGAGCCGGTGAGGGCCTTCGCTAAAAAGCCTCTTCTGGTCCCCGCCCAACTCCCTGCCGATGAACTCCTCCGCGAGTTTCAGACGGCCCGCACCCATCTTGCCATCGTCATCAACGAGCATGGCGAAGTCACGGGGGTCGTTACCCTTGAAGATTGCCTCGAAGAGTTAGTGGGGGAGATCATCGATGAGAAGGACGTGATTCCCCAGCTCATCAAGCGCGTCAAGAAAGATGAAATCATTGCTCACGGCGAAACCCGCGGGCGGCACGTGAATTCATTTTTTCAGAGTGCGCTGCCGGAAACGAAAACGCTCAACGGTTTCTTGCAGGAAGAATTCCACCGGGTTCCGGAAAAGAACGAAGTTCTGGTTTGGAAGGACCTCGAATTCCGCATCGAGGAGGCGACTGCAGGACAGATTGAACGGATCCGTATCACCCGCAGAATTCCAGGCGGAGGCGAGAGCATCTCGGCCGGCGCCGCTGCCAGTTGAGCGTTGGCCTCCAGCGTCAGCCACCGCCGGCCCGTCATTTGCTGCACAACTTTCCTGCATCTGCTTTGTAGCCCTTTTGTTCGGCCTCGGCTTGGGTCATGAACTCACCGCTCTTGGTCTTCCCGTACCAGCGTGTGTCCGGGCAATGGTAAACCCGCGTTTTGGTATTGGCCCAGACCCGGACCTGTGGATCGCCGGAAGGGTTGGATGTGAGGCTGCCGGGTTCATCCACGGTCAACTTGGCAGTGGGGGCCGATGGATGTCCTGGTCCCCGAGCGACATTTCTAATTCTATATAAATGCGCAACTCCGGCCACCAGCAGGCAGAGCGCCATCACAGCGCCAGCACCCGCCAGCCATCGGGCGCGGCGCGAAAACTTTGCGGGCGGCGACACGCTTCCTGCGATAATCGAAGAACGCGCTACGGGCGGTAAAGATGCGGGGGGAAGACAGGACCGCAAGTCGTCCCTTGCCTCGCTGATTTCCTCGTATCCTCCGGTGGACCCTGCGCTCAGCGAGCGGTGGATGGGTACACGCAAAGCCGGAGCGATACGGCTCAAGTCTGGATTCACGATTTCGCGTGAACCTAGCAACATCCCGGTGGCCATCTCATAAAGGACAGCCCCAAATCGCTGGATATCTCCCAATACGGCGGGCCGGCCTCGCGCCATTTGCCTGCCACCCGGCGCGGGCGATTCCGGGACAGCGAATTGCTGGGAAAGTCCGAAATCCAGAATTTTTAAGCGGTCATCCTGATCCACCATGATGTTGCAGCTCGTGAGGTCGCCGTGGCACACTCCCTTTTCGTGCCCGTGAGCCAGAGCGTCGGCAATCTGGAGGCTATAACGAAGGGCTGTTTCCACGGGCAAGCCGTCCGCCGGGATCACCTGTCCCAACGGTTTACCGTCAACGAATTCCATGGCGATGTAAGCGTGGCCGTCCGCCTCACCCACTTCGTAGGTCGTGCAGATGTTCGGATGATTCAAGCCCGATGCCGCTCTCGCCTCTGCCAGAATCTGCTCCCAACCCGTGCCTTCGCGCAAATCTTCATGCAGCACCTTAATGGCTACAAAGCGCCGCAAGCGCGAATCGTAGGCGCGGTACACCTCGCCCAAGCCCCCGGTTCCCGCCTCTTTCTCAAGCACGTAATGGCCGAGCGTCTTGCCAGCCAATCCAAGTTCCTCCGGTCCCATGCTAGAAGCCCGCAGGAATCGATGTCAAGACGATAAGCCCGCTATGGCGATGGCCGGGGCAGGCGCCGCTGCCCTTCGTTTCACGGTTTTGTACCAATTTGAAGTTGAATGACGGAAACACTCAAGGAGGCTAGTAAACCGGGGCAGCGGATCATCGCCGACCTGGAGGGGAGTCTAATCCCTTAGGGTGCCCGGCTCCCCGCTGCCTGTTTGATTCAGTAGTATGTGTTTCTACGGCCCAAAACGTTTCATTCCCCGGCTTAACTCTCCCAATGTAGTTTATTTAACGAAGACGGGCGGACAACCCGGCAAATCTCGCTGTAGCGCCGGTGTCCTCACCGGCGCATTTCGGCGCTGAGGACAGCGCCGCTACAGCAAACAAACTGAGACACTATCAAACAGTGCTTGACATGGCATCCCAAAAGTGGGATAATAAATGCGACGGTCACTGACGCCCGGAGAGAAGCCGCTGTATTGGATCGGCTCGTCCCACCGCGATCTGCTCCAGTTTCCCGAGCCGGTCCGGCGGAGCGTGGGGTTCGCGCTGAGCGCGGCCCAATATGGCGGGAAGCACGCGGCGGCCAAGCCTTGGAAGGGTGAAGGGCCGGGCGTCCTGGAAGTGGTGAAGAACTTTGACGGAGACACCTATCGCGTGGTTTACACGGTCCGCTTTAAGCAAGCCGTCTACCTGCTGCACGCATTTCAGAAGAAATCGCCGCGTGGCATCTCGGCGCGGAAATCAGACGCTGAGCTAATTCGCAGCCGCCTGCGCATGGCCCAGCAGGATTACGAGGAAAGATATGGCTAAGGCAACCCGTGAACGCGTCATTCGCAGCAGTGGCAACGTTTTTGCAGACCTTCGGCTGCCGGATGCTGCCGGGCTTGACACCAAAGCCAGGCTGGGGGCCACTATTCGCAACATCGTAAAGCGGCGGCGGCTCTCTCAAGCCGATGCCGCGGCCTTGCTCGGCATCAACCAGCCCAAGGTTTCCGCCCTTCTGCACTTCAAGCTGGAGGGCTTCTCCGTGGAACGGCTGATCCGGTTTCTGGTGGCTCTCGATCAAGATGTGGAGATTGTGGTCAAGCATAAGCCCCGCACCCGGCCCGCCCGAATCGCCGTAAAGGCTGCGTGAGTCAGGGGGTCCCCGTTTCGCGATCAAACCTCCCGCACCACTGGGTGGGGCGGTTGTAGCCTAGGTCGGCGCTCCTTCCAAACGCCGCTCCTTCAGTTCCCAATAATTGCAATTTGGACGACTTTAGTGGTAATCAAAGGGTTTACTCTGCCGCGAATCGGTCAGTCTCGCGCACCGTACAATGACACCTTTAGAGCAATATTTGACCGAACTCCGCGATATCCGTTCCACCGGGGCGGCGCAGGATGAAACCGGCTACTACGGCCCGCTGGGTAAGCTCCTCGACGACGTTGGGAAACCGCTCAAGCCGCGTGTACACTGCATCATGGGGCTGAAGAACCAGGGTGCCGGAATGCCTGATGGCGGTCTCTTTACCCCCGATCAGTTCCAAAAGAAAACGGAGCATCCTCGCCCCGGCCAACTCCCTTCACGTGGCGCCATTGAGGTCAAGCCTACGTCGGATAGCGCCTGGTTAACCGCACAAGGCAAGCAAGTGTCGCGGTACTGGGGCCGCTACCGCAAGGTGCTCGTGACCAACTATCGGGATTTCGTCCTCGTGGGGCAAGACCGCGAAGGCCGACCGGCTAAACTGGAAAGCTTCCGGCTCGCAGAGGACGAAAACTCATTTTGGGCCGCCGTCGAAAGGCCGCGCTCGACGGATGGGAAGCTGGGCCGACGGCTGGTCGAATACCTTCAGCGAGTGATGCACTATGAGGCGACGCTCACGACGCCGGAGGATGTAGCGTGGTTCCTGGCTTCCTACGCGCGCGAAGCCAAAGCGCGAATTGAAGGCGTGCAACTGCCCGCGCTGGCCAACGTCCGCGCCGCGCTCGAAGAAGCGTTGGGGCTGAAGTTTGAGGGCGAAAAGGGCGAACACTTCTTCCGTTCCAGCCTCGTTCAGACGCTCTTCTACGGCGGTTTTTCCGCTTGGGTCTTGTGGAGCAAGCAACATCCGCCCACATCCATCGAGACATTTGATTGGAATGCAGCCGCACGCTACCTTCGCGTGCCCATGATTTCCAAGCTCTTCCACTTAGTTTCAGATTACAGTGAGCTTGAGAGAATCGGGCTGGTTGAGGTCCTGGATTGGACCGGGCAAGCGTTGAATCGTGTGGATCGCCGGTCGTTTTTCGACAGGTTCCAGGAAACTCACGCCGTTCAATACTTCTATGAACCCTTTTTGGAAGAGTTTGACCCGGAGTTGCGAAAGGCGCTTGGCGTCTGGTACACGCCGCCCGAAGTTGTGAAATACATGGTGGAGCGCGTAGACCGGGTGCTGCGCGAGGAACTCAACTTGAAACTGGGCCTGGCGGATAAGAATGTCTACGTGCTCGATCCTTGCTGTGGCACAGGTTCCTACCTTGTGGAAGTGCTCGACCGCATTCATCGGACGCTCAAGGAAAATGGCGGCGATGCGCTTCTCGCCAGCGACCTGAAGGAAGCCGCGCAGGAGCGGGTCTTCGGCTTTGAAATTCTGCCCGCCCCATTTGTTGTCTCCCACCTTCAGCTTGGTCTGTTGCTTCAGAATCTGGGCGCGCCGCTTTCGGGAAAGCAGCGAGTTGGGGTTTACCTGACGAACGCTCTAACGGGCTGGGAGCCGCCCAAAGGTCCCAAACAACACCTGATCTTCCCAGAACTCGAGGAAGAGCGAGACGCGGCTGAGCACGTCAAGCGCGAAGCCAAAATTCTCGTGATCCTTGGCAACCCGCCGTACAACGCCTTCGCGGGTGTAAGTCCCGTCGAAGAGCAGGGCTTAGTGGAACCCTATAAGAACGGGCTGATTTCCGAGTGGGGGATTAAGAAGTTCAACTTGGACGACCTCTACGTCCGCTTTTTCCGACTGGCGGAGCGGCGGATTGCCCAAGGACCGCCGGGAAAGGGCGTTGTCTGTTTCATTTCCAATTTCTCTTACCTCAGCGATCCCTCGTTTGTGGTCATGCGGAGATCCTTTCTTAGCGAGTTTGACAAGCTTTGGTTTGATTGTATGAACGGGGATAGCCGCGAGACCGGCAAACTCACACCCGAATGCAAACCCGATCCGTCTGTGTTCTCGACCGAACGAAATCGCGAGGGCATACGCGTCGGTACGGCTATCGGGTTAATGGCTCGCGTACGCACGCGCACGGAAGTCCCTAACCACCGAGGAAATTCGGCGCTTGCAGAGCGCCTCCCCAACAAAACCGTCCGCTTCCGGCACTTCTGGGGCGTCACGAAGAATTTTGACCTCGTTGAAAGCCTCAACGGGGCAGAGTTCGAGACTCATTACCAGCCGGCCCAGCCCGACAGGAGCAACCGATTCTCGTTTCGGCCACAGGGGGTGACCATCGGTTACCTGAGCTGGCCGGGCGTTGACGGATTCGCGGAATTGCCATCGAGCCTCGGGATTCTTGAAAACCGGAGGGATGCCTTAATAAGCGTTGACCGTGGACCGCTCCAGGAACGAATGCGGAAATACTATGACCGCTCGACTGGCTGGGAGGAATTGAAGGCTGGCGGGTGGGCGCTTACCGAGAACATGGCAAGGTTCAACGCAAGGGCGGCACGAGCCAAGGTGCTATCAGGAGAGAGCTTCAGTGAAGATTCAATCCGGAAGCTCATGGTTCGTCCAATGGACGTCCGCCTGTGCTATTACACAGCCGTCAGGCCAATTTGGAATGAGCCGCGTCTGACCTACGTGGAGCAGTGCTGGATGGGGAATCGAGCTTTCGTGACGCGCCGTAAGGGAGTTGCCAGACCGGAAGGCGTTCCTTTCCTTCTCACCTCCGCGATAGGTGCACAGCACGCCCTGAACACTGACGCCTACTATGTCCCGCTGCTGTTGCGGCGCGTCCGTAGCATGGGTGCGGTCCACGGGCAGGCGGAGTTTCCGGGTGATAATTCTGGCCAAAGGGCAAACCTCTCGTCGTCGGCCCGCGCCTATCTCGGCAAGCTGGGCATCGAAAGCCCTGACGCTAACCCCGAAACCGCTAGGCTGATCTGGATGCACGCGCTGGCGATTGGCTACTCGCCTGCCTACCTTGCCGAGAACGCTGATGGCATCCGCCAGGACTGGCCGCGCATTCCGCTGCCAGACTCAAAAGAGGCGCTCTTGGCTTCGGCGGCGCTCGGCAAACAGATTGCTGCGTTGCTGGACACTGAAACGCCATTTGCTCAGCCGCGGGCGGCAGACCCGCTACAGACGATTGCGGTTCCTGCAAAACTGGACGGCGGGCAGTTGGATGAATCTAAGGATTTCGAGGTGACCGCAGGCTGGGGTCATGCGGGTAAAGGCGGCGTGACCATGCCGGGTAAAGGCAGGCCCATCACGCGGGATTACACTGGCGAAGAACGCAAGACCCTTGGCGATGTAATTCCGCTGCTCGGCGAGCAGACTCTTGACATTTACCTGAACGAGATGGCTTATTGGCGGAACATCCCGGTGCGAGTGTGGGAGTACACCATCGGCGGGTACCAAGTGATCAAGAAATGGCTGTCATACCGCGAAGGCAAACTGCTGGGGCGCTCGCTCACGAAGGATGAAGTGCGCTACGTTCAGGAGATGGCCCAACGGATTGCAGCCATTTTGCTGCTTGAGCCGACGCTCGACGCAAACTACCAGGCCGTCAAGGAACGTGCGTACCCCTGGAGTAAGTAGCAGGGAGCAGACCTCCGTTTTTCAGGAAGTCTGCGGCTTTTCCCCGGTTCCCAAACAAAACACGCAGAGTTTGAAACCCGCAAACCCTGCGTTCCCGGCTCCGATCCCATGAAAGGGCCGACAGCCGGGCTTAGAAGGTAAAAC
>CALCEB010000036.1 GCA_937900045.1 uncultured Acidobacteriota bacterium | reverse complement strand
CGGTGCGCCGGGTGGTGATTCATCTTCCGGTTTCGTTCCCGTTTCTGAGCAGCTTCCGTCAGATCGCCTTGTCCTTCGGCGCTTTGAGCGGATAGCTTCTCACCTTGACTCCTGTCACATCCCGAAAAGAAGAACTCTCTTGCGCAGCGCGGAACCGGGGATAGGTGTCTGGTGAATCCGCTGGATTCGCGTCCTAGTGCCGCCAGCCAACGAGATAACCCAGCAGCGGGTGTCTGTCCGGGCTGCGAGATCACTCTCACAGTGTGCAAAACACATCCAACCCGCGCTTCGCCGCCCGTTCGTGAATAAAGCAGGTTAAGGGCTTCTCCACATTCAAAGGGACCATCCACTTCCCCACGGACAAGCCACTGCCGACTGCACTTGTTAAGAAACTGGTGAAGGCGCGGGTCGCGCAGAACGAAAGCAAGAAACGGCGCTGATCGGGCAGCCTTCGAGACCAGTGCATGACTCGAAGACGGTTGGCTGACTCCGTTACCCGAAGTCGTTAGCGTTCACCGATGTGTCTGCGCCGAACGGTTTACGGCGCACTCGGAACAAATTTTGCCACTCTCTGAGCAGAAGAGCCTACCAAACCGTATTACCCTCTCCACGGCGTCCCGCAAAATGGTACTTCTCGGGCTACGCGGAAGGTCCCGTCTCTCGGTTTGTTGCGTCGCCGTCTTTTGACCCGGCGCCAGATCAAAGGTTCGACCGGCATGGGCGCGCAGCGTGCGTTGGCCACATCTACAAAGCCGCCATGATAGGAGATTTCGCCGTAGCGGAACAGGCGTGCCAGCAAGGCGAGGCCGTGCTGCGCCAAGGCGGTGTTGACAAACGGCTCCTGCCTGTCCAATGCCTCAATGGCACTGCAACTGGGCTCATGGTCGTCGTCCAGGTCTGGATTCACCAGCTCTTCGTACAGTTCGGCCGCGGTTCTCAATCGCAACCGCGCCCGCTTGTTTTGCGCGTTCAGCGGCTCGCCCAAAACAAACTGCCCACCCGTTGCGTGGTTGCCCAAGTCGAGCCAGTACCCAGTGGTGCTCGAACCGGTAACACTCTTCGCGATGACCGCCCGCGCCGCTCGTGTGTCCACACAGCCAATCACAATATCGGGCCGTAAATGCCGCTCGCCGTAGCCGGCATAGGCGGGCGCAAGCGTCTGCGCGGTAAGCGCCTGCGGAATTGCTTGCCAGTCGAGTCCCCAGAACAGGTTGATGCGGTTCACCAGGACGATGGCCTTATTCATTCCAATTTCACTGCGGCTGAACGGCTGACGGACGCAATTGACGGGTGAAATCGTATCGCCATCCATCACCGTTACCTGCAACCCGCCAGGGTGACCCCACGCGATCATTGCTTGGTGGAGGTAAGGCAACCCGCCAAGAATGGCGCTTCCGGTTCCGCCGCAGCCCACCACCAGGATGCGCGCTTCGCGCCGTAACAGTTCTTCATGCACTCTGTGGGTTTCCATAGCTTAACGCTCCTGAACAATGAACTCTTGCAAGGTTTGCCGGGCATCGGTCAGGTAGCGGACCGGAAACTTCTTCTTCCCTTGCAGACTATTCCACAGGCCGACGAACCCGCGCGGGTGAGTTGTGAGCCGCGCGGCTCCTAAAGGATGGGTAAATTCGCTTTGAAAGAAGGAAGTTATCCAAGCCGGTACGGAATCAACTGAGGTACTTTCGGGTGCGCGTACCGTTCCGAGGCAGACCCGGCCGCTATCGCCTGCGACGTTCCAGTACGGCGCCGTCTTGAGCCGGGTATTGGCTTCGGGGCGAGCATCACTTTCGAGCGCCCGAACAAATAGCTCTCGGTCACAAACCCTAAACACAAGCGCAGGATGAGGAAACATGCGGCCATTCAGCTTTCTCGCTCCCTCGTCTGCCCCGCCGAAAAACATGATTCGGCGTGATGCACGAATCCACCAGACGATCATCTCCGGCGTTCGCGCCAGGATATTCGCGGGCAGAACCTCCGGAGCGACCCGGGACCCCAGCCCCTCCGCGAGCCGCCGAAGGAAGGCCAGCGAAAGCGGCTGGGCCGGAGCGAGCAGCGGAGCGCCCTCGGCCTTTAGCAGGACGTCGTGCAGCGTGGCAAATGCCGCGTGCTCATCCGCATAGACCAGCAGGGCGTGACGAAGCACCGGGTTACAGCTTTCGCCAATCTCGACATGGGCTTCCATTTCTGAATCTCTCAACCTTCCTCATTGTTTCCAGGGCACATTTCTGCCAGCCGGCTTGCCGCGGCCATCGTCTCGCAGAGGACGCCCAGAATATTATTAAAGGCATGCTGGGCGCTCGCCGGATCGCCTGGATTGATTTCCACAATGAAATTCGGCTCCGGGCCGGCCTCCATCATGGTTTGGCTCTCATCATCGAAGCAAGCTGCGATGGCATCATGACGCTTGAAGCTTACCAGCAGTGCCGGCAAGGGCGGGTTCGAATCCATGAAGGCCTCCCGCGTCGCTTCGCTAATCTCCGCGGGACTGACTTTCTGCGAGATCCTCTCCAAATCGAGCGCAGCGTTCAGCAAACGGCCGAGAATCTCGTCCTTGGTCTTACCAGCAATCCCCCGCACGGTTCGTGGCTCGAGCGGCTTCTCTTTCATACATGCCGGGATGCAGTCCTCGACATCGGGAAATTCATACTGCTCCGGGTTTTCTTCCCCGTCGACCCATTCCCGCAACATTTCCAGACGGGCCAAGGCGTCGTCGTAATCGTAGACCCGTATCCAACGCCGCACCGCGCCCACGAATAGATGGTAGAAAGACACCGGCAACCGGGGGTGAACCGTTGCCAGCAGCTCAAGCGTTGGACCGATCACCACATACCCAGCCGAATCCGGACTCACGATGAGATACAGCAGGTCGGGGTGAGTGCCTTCGTTGCTATACGGGTCCGGCGTGTTGCTGATTGTGGCGTCCAGGGCAAATTGTTGCCGGATGATGCCGCCATCGTGGCAGACTATCCAGCGTTTGAGTGTTGCCAGGATGTAGCCTGATGGGCTGCGGCCGCCGTGTTCCCAGTCGGACGGATCGGCGATCCCCAGCTCGGTCAGCGTTTGGGCTAGCAGGATCGCTCGCCGGTCCTCACCGGCGATTCGGTATTCGACCGGCGCTCCGTCGAGCCTCGGCAGAATGGCGCCGCTTCCTTGCCCCATCAGACCGGCAGCAGCCAGCCGGGTGGTGGCGCGATCTCGCCGTGCCCGCGGCGGTAGGATTCCGCCTGGATTGCACTTCGCAAAATTATTGAGGCTTGCTTCCATTCCTCACTCCGCATAAATCTCGCCGTCACAGTTTGACAATCCGGGTGGCGGCCCTCGGCCAGTTCGGCAAGTTCGGCAAGGACCGCCTCCCGCGTGAGATTCGATGGATTTTTCGGCTTCTGCATGGCCTCAGCCTTTCGCGCCGATGGCCCGCACGAAGTCGTATCGAAGTTTCTCGCCCACGGCTTCAGGACCGTTAATCGCGGCAGTGGCAAGCTCCGGATATTGGGTTGAGTAAGCTGATTTTATTTCTTCGGGTGTAAGGGCCGGATTAATATCCGGGAGCTTCAATCCCATGTAAGAAAATTCACGAACGGCAGGGGTGATTTTCACAGTCGCAGGCCTCCTTGCTGAGGTTGAACGGATTCGGTGGCTTCAAACAAGCCGGCAGTACTGGGTTCTGTGGAATTCACCGGAGCAGTTGCATCGGCCGGCTGATCGGAGGGCGTTGAGGCCGACGTGGAATTTGGCGTCTTGCTCTTCCGTTTCTCCTCGGCCTTACGCTTCGCTTCTTCCTGAGCGGCTTTGGCCGCGGCTTCCATTACGGCTTTCGCCTCGGCCAGGGTGCTGCCCAGCCGTTGGTGAGCGTCAACGTAGCCGGCCAGCTCGCGGGCGAAGTCCCGGTCCAGTTCTTCCGGCGTTCCCACGAAACTGAGGGGCGTGGTCAGGGCGGTGTTTTCACTGTCGCTTGCGCGCTTTGGCAGAATGTTGACGCGCAAGGTGATATCACTCTCGCGCGCCACCGTGATTAGCACGGTGCGCTGCGCGAGTAGGGGCATGAGTTCAGTAAACACGATAGATCCTCCTTGGGTTGGAATTGAGCTTTTGGCTTACGGAATGATGAACGGAGAGCCTGGGGGCACGGACGGGCTATGCAGACTTCATGGGGGGATTGGTTACGCTGGCTGTAGCCCTTGCATTCGTACTCGGGGCGGTGTCTTGAAGGCATCCCGGTCCCAATGCGCGAGTCAATCTGTTGTGGCCGCCGGTTGAGGAAGCGCTTCGCCGGTCAGTTCAAGTTTGGCAAACCGGCTACGCGCATCGCGTGAAAATCACGACGCGGGGCCTAACCACCCGTTCTCTCAGTTCTCAATCTCCCAAGAAACGCCTTGACCTGGGTCACAAGCTCGCCTTACAAAGGGGTTTATGTCTCTCGTTTACGTATTCGTGGCGTCGAAGATGGAAGCGCAACCGATCCTTGCCTTATGCACTCCGAGCGGTCCTGCGGGGCCGAAAACAACCGCCGTGATCGTTGACCGGGGCGAAAATCGCTTCGCTGTGATTATCACCGGGATGGGGATGGCGAATGCCAAGGCCAAGGCAATAGCTGCGCTGGGGTTGGCTTCTGCTGGCTCAAGCGGCGGGCCGCCAACGGCGCAGAAGCCCGATGCGGTGCTGGCGGTCGGGCTGTGCGGCGGACTGACCCAAGCCTTGCCGGAACAGCGCATCGTTGCCTATACGGAGTGCCTTTCTGCTGAACCTAACAGAGCGCCGCCGGTCTATTGCTCCCCGACCCTTACAGAAGCTATCGTCGGAACTCTTCAGC
>CALCEB010000035.1 GCA_937900045.1 uncultured Acidobacteriota bacterium | reverse complement strand
GCCTGGACGAGGTGGATGATTTCCGCACAGGAATCATTGGCAGAATCAGCCTCGCTCATATCCGCAACCAGCAGCACGCGCGGAACGGCGGCGCTGCTTGCTGCCTGCGGCGGCGGCGAAACGTAGGCTTTATAGCCAATAATGGAGCCCGCGATGAGCGCCACGGCCGTGACTCCGATCCATTTCACTTTCATCAGCAGCATCCTTACCGCTTGCGGTGGCGTTTGCGGAGCAGGAGGACAGCCGCAGGAACCGCCCGAACTGCAATCGGTTTTCGGGGCAGAGGCCGCGGGTTCTCCGGGCGCTGCATCCTGTACGAACGGCATTCCATCCAGCAGGCTCTTTTCGGCGCGCGCCAGCTCGCGGCCCAGATAGGCGGCATGGTCGAGGCGTGTGAGAAGCTGGCGCTCAATCGCTTCGCTGTATAGCGCCCCCGTCGAAGTGCCTTCCAGAACGCAATTAAGTACGCCCTGATTCGTGTAGTGTTCGACAACGAGGTGCTTGACGCGGGCGTCGGGATAGACCACAAAATAACCTGCTTTATCGAGGGTCAGCCCTTTCGGCTCTTGGACTCGGATACGCTCAACAGACATAGCCTTAAATGGGTACGGATAGACGCCGGGATTTCGTTCGGCGCAGACCCGAATTTGCCCCGCAACCGCGTCTGGGCTTTCTTCTCCAATCATCGACACAAGTTCCACCTGTTGCAGAAAGGCTTGCACTTCGTCGCGGCTCACATTCTTGAGTACCGGACGTTTGCCGCGCGCGCCGGTGATGCGGCTGCGCTCGTCCAGGCCGTTGCGAAACAAGCTCTCAAAACACTGCCCCGGCAGATGCCCCACGGCCTGTTGCGTATCCTCCCCGCAGAGCAGCAGGAAACGAATGTGCGGATTGGCCAGCGTGTTTTTAATTACGCGCTCGATGCCGAGATTTTCCGTGTGCATGGTGCCGACAATGGCGAGGCCATCGGGTTTGCGTTCGGCAAGATTCTTGACCAGCGGTTCACTGTTAAGCGCACAGACGGCAACCGGCGCACCGTAGCGGATGACGGAGAAATCACCGGGCAGCGGCGGCCAGCCCTGCCGTTCTTCCGGTTCTTCGGTCGGGCAGAGGTCGAGGCCCGCGCCCGCTTGCGGGTA
Organism: uncultured Acidobacteriota bacterium; assembly: GCA_937900045.1. GTDB lineage: Bacteria > Acidobacteriota > Terriglobia > UBA7540 > UBA7540 > CALCEB01. The sequence goes on along the minus strand of CALCEB010000035.1, from coordinate 16,588 downwards.
GGCTTCGGCAAAAGCATTGGCGGCAATGGCCGGGTAACAGACGGGGCAGCCCAAGCAGTCGTACTTTTTCGGTATGAAAACGCTGCGTGCCTGCGTGAGGATAGGAGCCAACTCCCCTCTTCCCGCCTCGGTTTGCGCGAGTGCTTCCACGGTCTGTTGCAGGCAGCCGCATTTGTGGCACTTCGGAGCGGCGATTGCCTCTGTCAGTTGTTCTGTAATAATGTGAAAAGCCGACACATTGGGTGACTCAGTGGTGGCCATGTTGCATCCTTTCCCGCTCGTCGGTTCTGTCTATTGCTTGCTGACGGCGAATGACAAATTCACACGAAGGATGACCAAGCCCCAGGCATGAAGTCTCTTCCACGCTGATGGCTTCGCCCGTGACGCCGGAAAGAAGACCCTCGAACAGCCCGGCATCGAAGCCGCAGACCGTGCGTCCCACGTTCGCAATCCGCCAGCCTACCGCCTTGGCGCATCCAGTAACCTGGAGCAGCGCTGCGTCTGCATTGCGTCGAAGGAAACGCGACTCAATCGCGCCTTCCAGCCCGCAGGCGGAAATCAGAGCAGAGAGAGCCGCATCCAGAGTTAATACGCTTTCGCCTTGCTCCCGAGCAATGCGCTCCCCGAGTACCCGGCCCATTTGTCGCAATGGCGCGGCGAACCCGCTATCAAGGCAAATGAGTTTCACCGCCAGCTCGTCCAGCGTCGCAAAATCCGGGGCGGCGAAACCACCCAGCCATGCGACGTTGCCGCAACAGGAAACGGACTGGCAACTCTGGCCCTTCATGACGCAGCGCCCTCGGCGCGGCTGAAGGTTCTCACCTGTGCGTCTTCCGCCAGGCACCAGCCCTGATGCAGCAGAGTGAGAACGCAAGGATCGAGAATCGAGTAGCGCATTTGCAGCCCATCGCGCCTGGCTTCGACAATGCCCCGATCGGCCAGCCGTTGAAGTTGATTGGAGACAGCTTGCGGCTTCATGCTCAGCTCGTTCGCCAGCTCGCCCACGCACAGCTCACCCGCGCGGGCCAGCGCATGCAGCATTCGTAAACGCGTAGCATTGGCAAGCAATTTGAAAGTGGACTCCAGCGCCTGTGCCTGCCGGACAGAAAGCAGTGGCCTAGTGGTCAGAACCGGCTTGGGTGAACACTGGAAGTCTGCCTTACACATGATCGTTTCGTTTTCCTCATTAACACTATTACACAGCATAATGTAATATGCAAGACCCCCCTCCTCACTGCGCCTACCTGCAATTAAGTCAAAACGTACTATTCGTGGGGTGTTTCCTTTCTGAGCGTCACTCGGAAAAGCTTCCTGGGAAGACCACCCTCTTCGAATTCGTCAATGCTGACGATCTCGAAGCCTTTCGCCAGATGAATCACTTTCTCCCTGTTGAAAAAGTGCACAATAAAGCCCCCAACCTCCCACATGTCCTCCCCGCGATGAACTCCGGCGCCGCAGTGAGCGTCGCCGGTGTGCCGGACCGTGTAAACGTTCAGCCCGCCCGGTCTCAAAACTCGTCCTACTTCCCGCGAGAGGCGCTCCAGTTCTGTAGTTGTTAGCGCCATGCAATACAGCATATGAGAGTAGCAGGCATCAAAGGATTCATCGGGGAACGGGAGGAGCGGCTCTCTGACGTCTTGACGCACTGCGGCGGTCAAGTTGCCCAGTCCCGCCGATTGCGCCTTCGACACTATCGTTTCCACGGCGGCCTGCGAGTAATCCGCAGCGATCACCTGAAATCCCCTTCGGGCGAAGAACAGGGTGTCCCGTCCCTGACCGCTTCCAAGCTCCAAGATCTTTCGTTTTCCTTCCCGCTCGAATTGCTCGGCTGCTTTGACGGCCGGTTCACTCGGATCCAAGCCGAACATGTCGGGCTTCTGCGAAAAGGTAGTCTGCCAGTGCTGCTGCTGCGCGTCCAGAATGATGTTCTTCCCGGCGCGTGCGTCTTCTGCGTTCATCTTCACCGCCTCACGCAAGGATGTCTCGCTTTACCCGCTCGAACTCCTCTTTGGTGATCTCGCCTTTGGCGTAGCGTCGCTTGAGAATCTCCAAAGGGCTATCCGGCTTCTGTTCTCCAGGCCCGCCGTCGTGTGCATTCCACCCTCCGCATGGGGGCCGGAACCCACCACGCCCAAAGATCAAGTACACGACCAGCAGCATCACGATGAGACAGATCAGCGGAAATATCCACATCCACGGAAACCACTCCCACGGTCCATGCGACCCCATGATTACGTCACCTCCCTGGTTCTCGGTGCCGCCGAATTACGCTTGGCCGGTCGGGCGCGCTGCTCAGCGTCGCTTGTGACGGCGGTTTGCCGTGCGTCCAGCCAGCTCGTCAAGTCGTGCAGGATGCGCAACAGCTCGGAATCGGCGAGGCAGTAATAGATGAAGGGCCCGCGACGCTCGGCACGAACGAATCCTGCCTCGCGCAGCACGCGCAGGTGGAATGAGACGTTGGTCTGTCCCAAGCCCGTAGCGTTGATGATGTCTGTCACCGGGCGGCATTCCAGCCCCAAACCACACAAGATGCGAAGGCGGTTCGGCTCTCCGAGCACTTTGAGGGCCGGAATAATCCGCTCTTGGTCGCGTTCAGGGAATTTAATGGTCAGACATGAACTCGCACTCATATAAATCCTCACTTATATTATAGACGGAAACGTGCCGATGTCAAACAAACCAATCTGCGAATGTCCATCGCTCCGTGTTTCTTGGTCGTTTTCGCGGGGCAGGCGCTTTTCTGCCCTTCCGGGCAGTTACAGCCCGTTCCCATAAAAACTAATCCCCTTGCCGTTCTGTTTTAGAGTGATAACGTCCTTGGTCACACACTCTGACTGGCCCGCCGCCTCTGCCCGGCGGCTTTAGTGAATTCGCTAAACTTAGCGATCCGCCGGCGTCGGCCGGCTTTCTTCTTCGACCGCGCGAAGGTCTGCCAGTCATTCGCCATTGCCCGCGACAGCTCGAAAAGCTTGGCCGCCAGGTCCTCCGCTCCATAAAACTCGATCCGCAGCTCGCCTGGCTTCAGCTCCATGCGGTCGGCCAAGTCCTCCACGCGGATGTCCCGTGCGTCAGCCGCGGCCGGGATGCGGGCCCGTAGCGCGGCGCTCAACCAAACCGCCTCTTTTCCCCCTCCTCATTTATTTTCCGCCCATCTGGTTTTTTAGGCGTGCGCGATTTTTGACAGAAATCCGCTTCGGGTTTATCAACAATCTCAGCCGGGTTGCGCGTCCGAGAAGTTCTCGGGCGGGCAGCCTGGCGGAAAGGAGAATTGCATGCGAATCAAGCTTGAGGCGAGATCGAAACGAGCTCTGGCGTTTCTCGGGATCGCGCTACTCATGGGCGGGACACACGTCTGGGCGCAGAACCTCGGCGGATCACCCCAGACCAACGTGGCTGTTCAGGGTGAGACGGGTGCGCAACCCGAGGGCGCGTTTCTAAACTTCGTCAATTGGATCGGCAACGTCATCGCCCCGGTCGGCGCCGGCGGGGCGGTCGTCGGAGCCATTATCGCGTGGCTGACCGGCCGGGGGTTCGGGCGGTGGCTGTTTGCAGCCGGGGCGCTCTTGGGCGTCTCCGGCCTGACACGGCTGCTCGAATTCTGGATTGCCAACGGAACAGGAGGTGTGACCTAGAGAAAAACAAGGCGAGTGGAAGGAACCCCGGCAGGCAACGGGAGTTGATTCCGGCTGCCTGCCGGAACAAAGACCCAACTTCGAGGAACGAATGCAGACCCCACAACTTCTGAACGACATCATCAACGTCCTCCTGCTGCTCGCCCCGGCGGCGGCGGTGATCTGTCTGGTGCTTGGCGGGATCAGCCTGCGACGCGAGGGCGGGGGCATCACGTTTGTGCTGGGCGGCGGCTTCTCGAAGTGGATGTTCTGGTGTGTCGTGTTTCTGACGCTCCAGCCGCTCTTGACCTGGTTCAGCTCGTTCGGTGTGGGCGTGCCGCTGCCGGGCGGCGGCATCAACGCCTCATGGCTTGCTTCGTTCGAGTCCGACATCACGAGTTTCGTCAATAACTTCATCCTCGGAAAACTGGTCACGACGCTCGCTGCCTATTTTGTGCTGCGGGCGATTCTGGATGCGGCGGCGGGCGATGCTTTTCTTCCTTCAGTTGTGGCAGCGGTGTTTCTGCTCGGCGCACAGACAACGCTCAATCTGCTTTCAAGCTGGAACACCGGAACGCAGTACGCGACGGTGGATGTGCTCAATAGCGCCTGGACCTATCTCGCGACAACGATCATGCCCATCGCAGCGGGCCTGGCTATCGTTGGGGCGATCTTCAATTTCGTGGCCCAACGGCCCATGATGCGCCTGGTCGCGGTGGCGCTGGCGCTGTTGTCGGTGTCAGGCATCTGGTACTTGGTCGTAGCCATGGCATCGTAGGCGTCTTGGAGGAAAAGGATCGTGTCGTTCTACAACGGCTTTTTGAACTTCACCAACTGGTCAGGGAACGTCATCCTGCCAACGCTCGCGGGGCTGTTCTTTGCCCTGGCGGTTCTGTGCTTCTCGAAAGGCTATCCGTATTCGCACGCTCTCTACGGCGGCATGATGGCGCTTGCGGCCTCGGGCCTGCTGCGAGCGCTTGAGCACTTTGCCGCACAGCGGGCGTGGAACGATCCGGACGTCTATTGGATATCCATCGTGAGTTTCGTCGACTGGGTGACGAACGTGCTGATGCCGGTCTATGCGGCCGTTGAGGTGACGGCGGGCGGGCTCGCGCTCGCGACGGATCAGCGATTTCAACACACAGGCGGCTGGATGCGTCATTTTATGACGGCCGGGCTCTGCCTCTTGTTGTCGGGCTTTGCGCGCCTGGCTGAATACTTCGTCAAGCAAGGTGTAGGAGGAGTGACGTAAAGGAGGATGAGCATGGCACTTGATGTGACGCCGGTTTACCGTAACCTCGGAACACGAGTGACATTTCTGGGTCTTGAGGCCGAGGACTTGTTCGCCATTCTCGCACTGGCCGTAGTGACCAACATCCTCGGCCGTTTCCTCAACCGCGAGATGTTCGGCCTGCCCATGAACCTGGTTCTGCAATACCTCGTGCCGCTCGCAAGCATTCCAGCGCTGATGCTGTTCAAGTACGGCAAGCAGCAGGGTTATCTCGAAGATTGGGTGATGTTTCACTCGAAGCCGCACGTCTACTCGGGGCTCGAGCGGGACTCAGAAATCACCGCCAGCACGATCCGCGAAGGAGAAGCGTAATGCCGGTCACCTGCGAACAATACCAGCGGTCGCTCAGGGAGCCTGCCCTATGGGAGCAACTGAAGATCCGGGACCTCGTGGATAACGTAGCGATTCAGATGAACGGTTCGTTTGTGGCCGGCTATGAGCTCAGCGGCCTGCACAGCGCTTACGGCTCGGACGAGGAACGGAATCGCGCCAAGGGACATCTCGAAGCGCTGGTGCGGTCGCTGCCAGAGCGTTCGATGCGCATGCAGATGCGGTTTGAGATCGCAGAAGGGACGGGGGACCTGCTGACGCGCTACAACGCCCAGCAGCGAAACCCGAGCAGCGTGCTCCAGGCTATCGACCGGGTGCGCGCTGAAGCCTGGCGGGCGCGCGAGGCGGGCGGATTCTTTCTGCAGCATTTTCTTCATGCCTACTTCATCTGGGATCCGAGGGTTCATCATCAGCCGTCCGGCTTCGAGTGGAAGAGAAAGATGAAAGGGACGTCAGGCGGTGGCTGGAGCCTGTCGGCAACGAAGGGCATCGAGCGGACGCGCCGGGAGCACGAAGACCTTCTGGCCGAATTCGAGAGTCTGCTAAGTGGAGTCATGGCGACGCTGGAGGCGGCCGGGATGCGCGCCCGGCGCATGACGCACCCGGAAATGTTTCTTGAAATCAAGCGCGCCCTGAACCCGCTTGCGAACGATACGCTGCCTTACCGGCCGCCTGGAGGGTCGCTATTCCCGGACAGCGCCCGTAGCCAGATGGCGAACGTCAACCTGGAAGACGAACTGGATGATTATCTGAAAATTGGCGGGCTGCTCTATTCCTGGATCACCGTCAAGGACTTGCCGGACGCAACTTTTCCGGGAATCTTGCGGGAACTTCTGCGCACGGACTTTCCGCTGGTGGTCAACGCCGAGGTGAGCCTGCCCGACCAGGCGAAGGTGGTGAAGAAATACAAAAGCCGGCTGCGCAAGATGATGGCGGCCCAGCGGGACATTCACGGCGGTTTCCGGATGAACGTGGACGCGCAGGTAGCCGAACGCCAGCTCGTGAAGGTGCTGGAGGATGTGATTTCGAGCTCGCTCAAGACCTGCCACTTAAGCCTCATCATCACCGTCAGAACATCCAGGCCTGTCCGCAACCGCCAGGAGCGGGAAGAAGCAGAGCGAATTCTCGCCAGCCGCCGCCAGCAGGTGCTGCACGCGCTCGCCCGGATGAACGGGGCGCGTGGCATGCCGGAGATGCTGGCGCAGAAGCGGATGTTCTTTGGCGGCCTGCCTGCCATGGCGGGAGAGAACAAGCGGGAGATCGATATGTTGACGCTCAATGCGGCAGACCTCCTGCCGGTTGAGCTTCCCTGGCAGGGTACGCCGAACTCACCGCTGGCGCTCGTCGAAACTCCCACACGCCAGCTCATCCCCTTTTCGCTCTTCGATTCATCGCTTGGCGACGCGAACCTCCTGGTGATGGCCAAATCGGGCGGCGGGAAGACGTTCATGGCACACCTGCTTCTACTGATGATGGCACGGGCGAACCCGCTGATCTCGATTCTTGAGCGCGGTGATTCGTATCGCCCGCTGGTCGAGTTAATGGGCGGGCGGGTGATTGAAGTGAATCTCGAAGGCGCGGAGACGCTCAACCCCTGGGACCTCCCGGCCGGTGAGACGGCCCCGGCGAAGGAAAAGATCGCCTTCCTCAAGAACCTGACATTGCACATGACCGGCGACAGCCTTGCTTCCGATCACACCTTGCTCGACAACCTGCTCTCCGAGGCCATCGCCCGCACCTACAAGCGCTGCCGCATCCGCTACTCGAACCCCATTCCAACCTTTAATGACCTGCGGGAGGAGCTTGCCAACTGGCGGGATGAGGAGCGGCTTGAGCGAACGATGGATGAGGCGAAGCTGGCTGCGGCGAAGTTGCGGCTCTGGACCGGCGAGAAAGGTATCTACAGCAAGCTCTTCGATTCCCCAACGACGATGCGTCTGGATGCAAGCTGGCTGTTTTTCAACATCGAAGGGCTGAGTTCCGATCCGGCGCTCGAGACCGCCATGAGCATGGTGATCGCCAACGCTGTGGCCGGGCGGGCTTCGGGCCGGACGGGCCAGCCATCGATCACGGTGCTCGATGAGTGCTGGGCGCTGCTCGATTCACCGGCCCTGGCGCCGGAGGTGGTGCAATTGTTTCGCACGGCGCGGAAGCGTTACGGGAGCGTGTGGGGAATCTCGCAGACGGTGGAGGATTTCGTGGGGACGGAGTCCGAGCCGCGGGTGCACGGACCGGGAATCCTGAAGAACGCGACCACCAAGATCGTGGGCCAGCAACCGGGTGATACCTTGCCCCTCACCCGCCACCTGGCTCTGAACCCGGTCGCGATCAACGAGATCAAGCAGTTTGGCGCGCCGCGCAAGGGACGGGGAGCGGAGGCGTTGCTGGTGCTGGGCGAGAAGGCGGAGACGACGCAGGTGATTCGCATGGTCCCGACACCGCTCGACTACTGGATTGCAACCACGTTCCCACGCGAGCGCCGCTACCGGAGTTGGTTCTTGAGGAAGAACAAAGGACGGCCGCTGCCTGAATCTTACCAGGAATTGGCGGGGAAGTTTCCGCAAGGGCTGGCGGATCTCGCGGAGCTTCCTGAAGAGATTTCCGGCGCGGTATTGCAAGGAGAAATCGGGTGAGGAGGCGCAAATGACGGCAGTATTTTTGATTCTCTTTTCCTGGGGCATGGTCGCGGTCAAGAGCCGCCGGCAGGCGATTTCGCTGGCCGCGGCCGGAGCGGTCGCGGTGATGCTGATCTCGCCGCCGCGAGTCTTGGCTCAAGGGAGTCTCGTTGGGGCTATACAAGCAGTCCTGAACGTGATTAACGGCGTTATAAAAACCTCCTTAAATAGCATCAATGCCGTGAGGAGCGCCATCAGCCAGTTCTACCAGTTAACCGTCTGGCCACAGCAACTCATCAGCCAGGCAAGGTCGCTGATCACCCAGACGATCAGCCGTTACCGGGGCCAACTTGCCTCGATTTTCAACCTCAATCTCAAAAGCGCCTCTCTGCCTGCGACACAAAGGCTTGAGACAGTGATCAGGGACGCGCAGACGGGAGACTTTGGGGCGCTCGCGTCGAACTACAGCGCGGTTTACGGGCCGTTACCCACGCCCACAACTGCAAGCCCCGCTACACGCACACTGACCGATATGGACGACGCACTGGCAGAGGATACGCTGAAGACGCTCAAGGAGTCAGACAATGCGGACAACCTGACGCTCGGCACGGCGGACCAGATCGAGAACGCGGCCAGCCAGGCGGCGCCCGGCTCGGCGCCGTTTCTGACCGCAGCGTCGATGGCGGCGGCCATTGAGGGCCAGGCGCTGACGCAGAAGTTGCTGGCCGCCGAACTCCGCGAGGAGGCGGCGCATCTGGCGCATCGGAACACGCTTCGTAAGCAAGCAGCGGCCTTCGCAAGCCAAGTCAGCGGCTCGATCCAGAACAGCCTGCAACCACAACAGTAGGGGAGGCACGATGACAGGAATGCTCAAAAAAGTGAAGCCAGGTTTGAGATCGACTATAGGCTGGGCGCGTGACCACCGGCTGCGCGTGGCGGCATTGGTGCTGGTATTTTTGATGGCCCTGCCGCGGCCGGTCAAGAGCCAGTTTCTCGACCCCTGCTGCGTCATCATGGCGGCAGGACTTTCAACCATTTCAAGTACCCTGAGCAGCGTGATCGGCGGAGGGCTGACCTCGGTTCTCTCCGTTGACCGGACGATTTCGAACTTCGAGCAAGGTGTTGTCTGGCCGCAGCAGCTGATCGCCCAAGCTCAGGCGCTAGTCGGAACGCTGCGCGGCGTCTCGACTCAGATCCGGTCCGTGATGAGCCTTCCGGTGGCGAGCGCCACACTGCCCGCGAGCCAGCAACTTGAACAAAACCTGCTCTCCGCCAACGCCGGCCAGATTCCAAGCACCGGTTCGGCATATACCGGCGTCTACGGCCAGCTCCCCGCTGTGACCCAGGCCTCGCCCCAGTCGCGCAACATCATGGATATGACAGACGCTATCGCCCAGGACGCCATGAAGCGGGCGATTGAGATCGACAACCTGGCGAATCTGGAGATCCAGGCAGCGAACCAAATCAACCAGAGCATCCAGACAGCGGCCCCCGGCAGCGCCCCCATCCTTGAAGCCGAAGCGGATGCCTGGCTGGTAAGGGCAAACGCTTACACCCAGGCGGCGACCGCCGACCTGATGCGGGTGCGGGCTGCGGCGCTGGCAGACCGGAGCGCGGATTTGAAGCTTGGGGCAAGCAACGCGCAGGGTCTCGATCAGAAGCTCCAGAACATGCTTCAACCCAAGCAGTAAAGGACAGGCGATGTTTTATTTCCAGACGATGTTCCTGCAGGCGCTCGGCTCGATCGACAGCTTCAATATCACTTCCGGCGTGGTAGGGATTGCCGGGACGATCTTATTGTTAAGTTTTCTCTACAGCGCCTACCAGGCTTTTGCCATTGGCGGCGATGTGAGATCGCTCGCCATTTCAGGAGCGAAGTACCTTGCGCTCGGGCTGGTGTTTGCCGTCTATGGAACGGTCTTCCGGGACGTCAACAGCGCGTTCAACTCAGTGGCCATGTCGATTTCAAATTCCGTAGGGGCGGGCGATTTGTTTTCGAACTGGATGTCACAACTCGGGCACTACTGGAGCCAGAACGGCAATCCGTCACTGTGGTCGCTGGTAGGCGGAGGCATCTCCGGGCTGCTCGATTCGTTGTTGATCATTGTCGCCTACCTCATTTTCCCGATCACCTACGCGGTCTTCGCTTTGTTCTACTCGCTCTACGGCTCGATCTTGTACGTGACCGGGCCATTGGTGTTGGCGTTATTGCCAGCCTATGGCATGGGCGATCTGGCGCGCACCTATCTCGTAAACCTGCTGATCTTCCAAGCCTGGGGTCTGGTGTACGCAATCATCGGGGCGCTGACGGTGGCTATCAACATGAACAGCGTCCAGGCGGTGCTCAGCTCGGGCGGGGTCGGTGGATTCTTCCAGAACGCCAGCGCGGACCTGCTGCTGGCACTCGCGAGCATCATCTTTTCGGTGGCGATTGCGTTCATTCCACACCTCGCCAGCCGGATTGTGAGGGGAGAAGTTGGAAGCACGATGCTCATGATGATGAGGATTCCAAGGATGAGCGCGGAGAAAAAGTGAACATGGCTGGAAAAAGTCAAAGCGCAAACATAGAGATGGCTTGTCACACGAAATATTACGAGCACGACGGCATGCTGCGCGCTTATGCCAATCGTGCCATGGTGCTGGCCTTTCTCTTCGGATTCATCACCTTCGGGTCACTGGCCTTCGCGATCTACGTCCGCTTGCAGCCGCCCACCGTGATCCGCGTCGATAAAGACGGCAACGCAACGGTGGTGGGGGCGGCGCGGATGGGACCTCCCAGACTCTTCTCGCTCTCAGCGGAGGCGGCAAGCGAAGCGGCGCCCACCGGACTCGAAGGGCGCGCGGCCGTGCGGCAGTTTCTCGACGATTACCTGATCTACACGCCTGACTCCGCGGGCCAGAACTTCGCCGCCGCGCTCAACATGATGACGGACAACCTGCGCAGTTATACCCTGGCCAAACTCCGCGACCAGGACACGGTGGGCAAGATCCAGGAAGACCACATCATCTCGGACTTCGAGATCCGCTCCATCGAGCACGTCAAGAACACGCCGTGGACCTACATGGTCTTCGGGGTCAAGGAAGTGCATCGGCTGAAGAACGGGTCGGAGGTGACCGCCCGGATTGTGGGGCAGTACAACGTGCGGCTGTTGGAGGGACGGCGGTCGGAACTCGACCCGAGTGGGTTGCTGGTGGCGGAATATTCCGAGCAGGAAATGGTCGGCGACCGCAATACCGGCCTCGTGCAGCACAGTGAGCTGGATGCGGCCCCCAGCATCCAGCCATAGACAGTGAGTGGTTGCCGCAAAGGGGCGGCAGGGCCTGCCGGAGGCATTCTGGCAAACACAGTGCGGTCTTGATTGAGGCCGCCGAAAGGAGGTTTTCAATGGCGGGAGGGGCTGAAGCAATACCCGAGGGAAAAGCCGCGCAGCCTGTAAGCCGGCGGCGGCGTCCGGCGGCGGCTGAGACGGATTGCGTCCGCGCCAGGTTTTTTCTCGCCCGGGAAGGCGCTCACGGACGCGAGCCGGCGCTCGACCGCGAGCTTCAAAGCGAGGCGGAAGCCTTGGTCGAGTCGCTTAAGACCGGACGGAGCTTTTATTCGGTGTGCGAATACCGGGGAGTGGCGGACTGCTCTTCGGGCAAGCCGCAGATTCGCAAGGAGGCAGTGTGATTTCATCCGGCTTTATTTGAGAAGCGTTCCACAAGCTCTGATTGTGGATGAGTGCAGGCGGGCTCTTTCATAGCGCCTGTCTGAAACTCCGCCCTCCCGTCGCGGAGGCGGAGAAACCAATACTGGCTTGGTCCCGGACGGACCTTGCCGGAAACCATGTTTTCGGCACAGGGCGGAAGGGACAGCCTCCTTTCTGCCGTGTGGCGAAACGGAAAGGAGGAATGGCCATGAAGCGCATCTTGGTTGCGTTCTTCATCATCGGTTGCTTGCTCGTAGGACCGGGCAATCTCGTGAAACGAGCCGTCGCGCCGGAGAAGTCTTCAAAGGCGCAGGCGGCAAAATCCTTGCGGGCTCGAAAGCCTCGGACCCGGAAAAAGAAACCCGTTGAGGACCCGGAGTATCAACGGCTCCTCAAACGGGCACGGCGATGGGAGGAGCAGCGGCAGGGACAGCGCAAACCGCAGCTCCGCAGCCTCAACCACGCAATCTCAGATTTATGGATTGCGTGAGCGGGCAAGACCCATCGTTGAATCAACCCGGCCGCGCTTTTTGAGCACGGCCTAAGACCCTGACAACCTGGCCCGGTTCCTCGCTGGACCGGCCGAGAAATCACCTTTTTTCGGTAACGGAACAGCGATGGGCGAGGCTCCAGGGCCGCGTCTCCACGCTGTTCTGTCGCCGCTTAACAGAACAGGAGAAGACGATGCAAAAAGCAAAGAGAAACAGCGCCATGCCAGTCGTGGCGTTCGAACTTGATCGTACCGGCGAGTTAACCAAAAAGATGCTCCGCTTTGACCGCGACGGCCAACTCGAAAACACGCTGATTCAGGCGCTCTATCCTGAGATGCGGCTCGCCACGGTGGACATCCCGCAGGAGCCGCTCGATTCCTTCGAGCAGGGCCAGGTTGAGCAGTCCCTGGCCAAGCTCGAAATGGACGGGGTGCGTTACGCGCTGATCGGGGCGAGCGGGTCGGCCAAAAACGGCAAGTATTACGCCGTTGAGGCCGGCTACGAGCGCGCCCTCGCCGAGCGTTTCCAGCATTGGCCCGAAGCCGCCATGACCTACTTCGGGATTCTGGTCTCACCCTGCCAGGTGCGGATCGAGATTCCCGACTGCCGCGTCATGGTGGTCGAGGATCGCGAGCTTGGCACGAACGATTGCCGGGGCTGGATCGCGCGCTCGGTCTTCAACCGCCTGAAGCTCCCCGATCACCGTTTCTACCAGTTTCGCTTGGCGTTTGAGAAGACGCAGGCGAAGGGCAGCTTCAAGGTGATGGAGGATGACTGCGCGGAGCGGCTGGAGGCGGAGATCATCCTGCCCCAGTCTTCCGTCAAACCCGAGTACAAAGCCACGCCAAAAATCTTGCGCTGGTTAACGGGCGGCGCAAGGACGTTTCGCGGGCCGGTGGTGCTCGGCATCCGGGAAATCTCCCGATCCCTTACCTTCGAGTCGAGCTACACGCTCATCGAGCACGCGGGCAAAGACTCGATCGAGATGGAGATTAAGCCGCACGCCCTCGAGCAGGCGCGAAAGCTCCGGGCGGCGGTTGAGGAGCGAAACTTCGAGGAACTCTTCCGCTTGCTTGGCACTTCCGAATCGCAGCGCGTCTATCGTGCTGACGAGGAGGGAGAACCGGCAGACGGAGAGTATACCAGCGTCGAGAACACCATTCTCGAAGCAGTGCTCAAGGCCGACCCGACGGGGTTCCTGGTGAGCCATCCCTGGGTCAACGCGCAGCTTGCGCGAAGGCTCGGGCACTGGGCGTTCAAGGTAGCGACGGCGGGCGGGTTGGAATTCGCGGCCTTCGCCCTGGCAGATGACGGATATCTTTTCTGTCATCAAGGTGAAATCTTTTCCGGGTCGGACTGGATGCCGAAGGAAGCGGCAGCAACGAATCTCGCCTGCCGCGAGCTGCTGGTTGTCCGGTATCCGATCCGCATGAAGCAGGACCTCTTGCCGCTGTTCAATCTGGGGACGCGCGAGACCGTCGCGCTGCTTATGGAGGAACTGCGGCGGGTAGGATGCGGAATGAGAGACGCGGAGGCGCTTGACCGGGTGGTTGAGCGGCAACTGCGTCTTGAAGGAACGCTCATGCTTCATTCCGAAACCGCCAAACGTAATGGCGGAGACTACGACTTCGACTGGGTGTGCGTGGTCGAAGGCAACAAATTTCCGCGCTTCGTCCGCGACCGTTTTGCGTATCAGGAAACGGCCGCGAACCAGAAGAACAAACTCAAGAAAAAGCTGAGCCCCTGGTGGAACCTGCCACAGGTGGCCGTGAAGGCCAAGGGGAATCAGATCGGGGTGATTACCGATCTGAAAACCTCGTGCCTGGCGGCAGGCCGCGAGGACTTGGCCGGGCAACTGGCGCTCGAACTCCAGGCAGCGCTTGACCAGTTAAAGCATGGCACCGAACCGAACCGGGAAGTGATCCAGGCGATTCGGGCGCAGGTGCCGAAGGCGCCCTGGCTCAGCCTTAAGGAGGTGGAGCGGGTACGAGACCTGCCGCTGCACCTTGAAATCGCGCCCACGGACGTCGTGGGTGAACTCTATAACTTCGTCCGGAAAGAGATTGAGGAATTCTTTTCGGACGACATGGTGCGGCCGGTTGAAGACTTTCGCGGGCTGATTGCCGCCGGGCGTTTCAGCCGCGAAATGGAACAGGAGGCCGCGCAGGTGAACCGCATCTATGCCGCGAACATCGGCATGATCATAGCGCGAAAGGAAGCTTACCTCGAAGCGTACAGGAAAGCGCAGGCGGAGTTTGAGGCGGTGAAAGATGACGCCACGGCTCGCAAGCAGGCACTTTTCAAACGCAACCAGGCGGCTTCGGCGCTCCGCTTCTACCAACGCGAGCGGTCACGCCAGGAGTTGAAGGCGATGATCACGTTCGTTGAGAAGTGGGCGCAAGGGAAGACGGAGAACCGCGACGGCTGGCTGCAGGCGCTCTACAACCGCACAACCCGCGGCAAAGGTCACGGCTCCATCGTCTTCTACGCCTTTCCACAGGAGATCGTCGATCACATCGTCGCGCGTACCGGAGGCCGCCCCATTGCAGTGCGGATTCCGGACCTGTGCGATGGCGAGGTCAGAATCGACGCGGAAGGGCGCATCTTCCTCATCAACCGCTGCCCGGGATCGAACGGCGAAGCCACGAAACGCGAAGTCTTCGAGCTGCAAGTAAGCCCGAAGGGTGAAGTGTTCCGCGACTACGGCCGCAAGGGCCAGCCGGTAGCGGTCGAACGTGTCCGGCCTTTCCCGATTCAACCTGGCGAAAGCGTAGTCCGTGACGGGATGGTGGTATTTCCCGGGACGGTGCAACGCCCCAAGGTTCAGGTGGGAAGGGTAAACCATTAACCCAGTGTCCAGGAGGCCCCTTTCATGGGGCCTCCTGGACCCAGCCTCTCGGTCAGGAAAAGGAGCAGGGAGTATGAGAAAGCAAGCCATCCTCGTTTTGATCGTTTCACTCGCGCTGGCATGGCCGCTGGTGGGGCAAAGGATTGAAATTCAACCGCGGGGCGGGACGACGATCACGCGTGTCGAGACAGCGCTGAATCATCTCACCGTGATTCAACTGGCCGAGCCGGTGGTCACTGTTGCCGCGGGCAGTCAGGCGTTCAAGATCGAGTGGCGAGGTAACAAGGTCTTCATCGAGCCTACCGAGGCGAATGCGTCCACCAACCTCTTTATATGGACGAAGTCGGGGAGGCTTAACTACGAGCTTGAGCCGGCAGGCCGCGTCGCGCAGATGGATTTTGCGGTTGACCAGCGCAAGATGGATTCCCCGGTCCCGAAGCCGGCGTCAGTGAGCCATTCACCCGCGCAGGCTGCGGTGGATAACGCATTTTTGCTGGGGGGCCAGCCCGTGAGGATGACGAACTACAGGATGGAGAAGAACCGCGTTCAATTGCTCATCAAGGATCTGTTTCAGAATCAGGACCGGCTGTACATCCGCTATGCCGTTGTGAACTCAACGAAGAGAGTATATGAAACCGGCAAGCCCGAAGTTTTCTGCCTCACGGCGCCGCGCGGGCCGAGGCGGATATTCGGGGAGCGAGATTCGCAATTGACCCGAGGGGAAGCGAAGCAGATCGCCAGTGCCGGGCAGACTCCGGTCGAGGTGGTGGATCAGGACGTGCGCGCGCGAAAGGTCGGGCCAGATCAGCAAACCGTGGGCGTGGTGGGATTGAAGATGCCGCCTGCGGGCAATGCCCCATGCGTGTTTCGCATAGTTCTACCAGCCAACGGCCATGAACAAGTTGAGGCGCTGCTGGTGCTCTGAGCGGCAGGTTTCGAATGATGAATAAGACAAAGGACGAATCCCGGCCCGAAGTCGGCGGACAAACGACGAGCGAGGTCTACATGGCGCTTACCGGTTACCTCGAACAGCGACCGGATTTCGGCCTCCAAAAAATATTCCTCGACCTGGCATTGGAACCAGCAAGTCCATTCGATCCGAAGCAGAGCAGAAGACTGAAGAAAAGCTTTGTGCTGGCTGTGTTCCTGGCGCTGGCCCTCGCCGCCACTTTTTTGTACTTCAACTTTTGGAGTGTCTGATGCCAGAAGCCAGGGCGGAAGCGATGCAAGCGGGCGGGTGGCCCGACGAGGCGGAAAGGATAGCAGTGCGGCCAGATGGGCTGGCGCGCAAGCTACGTGCTGCTTGGAGTTGCCTTTCGCGCATAACGTTTCGGGTTGCAGTTTTCTATCCCTATTATTTTACTCTCCATCAACTTCTTCAACGGTTCACCTTGTCATCCGGCGAGGGCTTTTCCATCTACTTCATTGGCGTAGCCGGCATTTTTGCTTACGCATACGTTCTGTTTGGTCGCACCAGCTCCGACGAGGACGGCTGGTTGATCAGTGTCGGGATTCCCGTCGGCTTGAGCCTCATCGCCGGTCTGGTCCGCGCTTGGATCGCTATCTAAGAGGTGTCTATGCGGAGCGAGCAGCATCACGAACACCCCCCATTGCTTCAGGATGCCGGAGTCATTGTCGGCTTCATCGTCACAGGCCTCTTACCTGAATCCGGCGTGAAAAGCGCTGACTTTAGGATTCGAGGGGCCTGAGTCG